>JASGDW010000046.1:0-14310 GCA_047606965.1 Microbacterium sp. | reverse complement strand
CGCCCGCTCCGGCTGCGGCGTCCGCACGGCTCGTGCGCGGCACGCCGGGGCCGGTGCGGCATCCGGCGGCGGGTCTTCCGCGCGGGGTGCGGACGCGAGCGGATGCGGCGGTGTCGACGGCCGCCGATAGGCTGGGCGGCATGAGTTCCGCCGCGACCGAGAGCCCCGCCGGTGAGGCGGTCGAGGGCGCGTCGGCCCCGCTCGAGGCGCCGTGGGGCGAGGTGTGGGGCCAGCCGGAGGCGGTGCGGACGCTGCAGGCCGCCGCCTCCGACGACGCGGCGTCCAGCCACGCCTGGCTGATCACGGGGCCGCCCGGATCGGGACGTTCCACACTGGCCTATGCGTTCGCGGCCGCTCTCATCGCCGAGCCGGGCGACGAGGCGGCGATGCGCCAGGTGCTCGCGCACACGCATCCCGACCTGTCCGCGCTGCGCACCGAACAGGTCGTCATCCGCATCGAGGAGGCCCGTCAGCTCGTCGAACGCGCCTACTACGCCCCCTCGATCGGCCGGCATCGGGTCATCGTCGTCGAGGACGCCGACCGCATGGCCGAGCGCACCTCGAACGTGCTGCTGAAGGCGCTGGAGGAGCCGCCCGAGCGCACGGTGTGGATCCTGTGCGCGCCCGGCGACGCCGATCTGCTGCCCACCATCCGTTCCCGGGTGCGCACGGTGCGGCTGCGCGAGCCCGAGATCGACGACGTCGCGCGGCTGGTCGCGCTGCGCACCGGCGCCGACGCCCGCCTCGCCGAGCAGGCGGCGCGCCACGCGCAGCGGCACATCGGCATGGCCCGGCGCCTCGCGACCGACCCCGACGCCCGCGCCCGGCGCGACGAGACGCTGCGCTCGGTGCTGACGGTGCGTGGGATCGGGGACGCCGTCGAGGTCGCCGCCCGCATCGTGCAGGTCGCCACCGACGACGCGAAGGCGCTGACCGCCGAACGTGACGAGGCCGAGCGCGCCGATCTGCTGCGCACGGTCGGCGTCGCCGCAGGCGCCGCCGTGCCGCCCGCGGTCCGCTCGCAGCTGAACGCGCTCGCCGACGAGCAGAAGCGCCGCGCGACGCGGAGCCTGCGCGACGGCATCGACCGTGCGCTGACCGATCTGCAGTCGCTGTTCCGCGACGTCGTGATGCTGCAGTACGGCCGCGCGGACGGGCTCATCAACGCCGAGCTCGCGGAGGAGCTGACCGCGCTGGCCCGGCGCTGGCCCCCGCGGCGCACGATCGCGGTGCTCGACCAGCTCGCGCTGACCCGCCGCAACCTCGAACGCAACGTCGCACCCCTGCTGGCCATCGAGAGCCTGCTGATCACCGTCGCTTCCGGGAGGACGCCATGAGACACCCGACCCCTCGGACCGCGCGGCTGGCGGCGGCGGTCGCCGGCCTCGCGGCGGCGTCCCTCGCCCTGACCGGCTGCCTGTTCTCGTTCGTGCCCGACGACTCGGCCACGTCCACCGCCACGTCCTCCCCGGCGAGCACCGACGGCATCGACGCCGACCTGCTGCCGTACTACCAGCAGGTCGTGCAGTGGTCCAGCTGCGACAGCGGCTTCCAGTGCGCGACGATCACCGCGCCGCTGGACTGGGACGATCCGAGCGTCGGAGACATCGAGCTCGCCGTCATCCGGCAGCAGGCCACCGACGGGGACGCGATCGGATCGCTGCTGGTCAACCCCGGCGGCCCGGGCGCGAGCGGGGTCGAGCTGATCGAGGATTCCCTCAGCTACGCCGTCGGCGACGTGCTGCCGCAGTCCTACGACATCGTCGGCTTCGACCCGCGCGGCGTCGGCGCCTCGACCGCGGTGACCTGCTTCGACGCGAGCGACATGGACGCCTTCTTGTTCGACATCCCCTCGGGCACCCGCGGCTCGACCGAGTGGGACGCCGACCTCACCGCCGGCGACGAGGCGTTCGCGCAGGCCTGCCAGGCGAACTCCGACGGCATCCTGGAGTACATCACGACCGAGCAGGCGGCCCGCGACATGGATCTGCTGCGCGGCGTGCTCGGCGACGACACCCTGAACTATCTGGGCTACTCCTACGGCACCTTCCTCGGGGCGACCTACGCGGAGCTGTTCCCGGACCGGGTCGGGCGGATGGTGCTCGACGGGGCGATCGACCCCTCCACCACCGAGCTGGAGGTCTCCACCGCCCAGGGGATCGGCTTCGAGTCCGCGCTGCGCTCGTACATGGCCAGCTGCCTCGCCGGCAGCGGATGCCCGTTCAGCGGCAGCGTGGATGCGGCGATGTCACAGCTCGGCTCGATGCTCGCGAGCGTGGACACCGCCCCGCTGACCAACTCGGACGGCCGCGAGCTGGGCGCCGACGCGCTGCTGACCGCGATCGTGGCGGCGCTGTACTCCGAGAGCAGCTGGACGTACCTCACCTCGGCGCTCAGCGGGGTCGCGAACGGCAACCCCTACGTCGCCTATCAGTTGGTCGACTACTACTACGACCGCTCCGACGGCGTCTACGCCAGCAACTCGACCGAGGCGTTCACCGCGTACAACTGCATGGACTACCCGGACGACGCGACGGACGCCGACAAGGCCGCCGCGGCGGCCGAGCTCGCCGCCGATGCGCCGACCGTCGCGCCGTACTGGAGTTCCGACGTGGACGTGTGCGACTCGTGGCCGTACGCCGCGACCGGCGTGCGGGAGACGATCTCCGCCGACGGCGCCGCGCCCATCGTGGTCATCGGCACCACCGGCGACCCGGCCACCCCCTACGACTGGGCCGTGTCGCTGGCCGACCAGCTCTCCTCGGGCGTGCTCGTCACGCGCGTGGGAGAGGGGCACACCGGCTTCAACAAGGGCAACTCCTGCGTCGACGACGCGGTGGTGTCGTACTTCCTCGACGGCACGGTGCCCGAGGACGGGCTGACCTGCGACTGACGCCCGCCCGGGTTCGCGGCGTCGCAGGCGGACATGTAGGATCGTTGATCGTGCGTCGCGCCCGCGCGATGCGCCACCTTAGCTCAGTGGTAGAGCATCCCACTCGTAATGGGAAGGTCGTCAGTTCAATCCTGACAGGTGGCTCCGCGCACACGGAGGGTCCCGGAGAGACGGGGCCCTCCGTTCTTCCTCCGCCCTGGGAGGTGCTCGTCGAGCACTTCCCGGGTGGTTCCGGCAGCGCGGTGTCCGTCATCCCCGTCCGGTTCCTCGCCCAGATCGCGCTCGGGGCGCTGCGGGACGCCTTCGTCGTGCGTTCGCTGCTCATGCCTGCCCTCGCCTACGACCTGAGGCGGTGCATCCGGTGGGACTCCGGGCCCTCCGGTCGTGAGGCGGAGCGTACCCTCGAGCCATGACCAGAGCCCTCTTCGTCGTCGACGTGCAGAACGACTTCACCGAGCACGGGGCGCTCGCGGTGGAAGGCGGGGACGCCGTCGCTCGTCGCATCAGCGAATTCCTCGCCGCGCATGCCGACGAATACGGGCTCGTCGTGGCGTCGCGGGACTGGCATGACGGCGACAACGACAACGGCGGGCATTTCTCCGATTCACCGGACTTCGTCGGCACCTGGCCGGTGCACTGCGTGGGCGGCACATTCGGGGCCGAATACGACGAGGGGTTCGATACCTCGCGGGTGACCGATCACCTCAAGAAGGGCCAGGGAAAACCCGCCTATTCGCTGTTCGAAGGCATCGATGACGATGGGCGGACGGTGAATGACCTGCTGGATGCGCACGGCATCGGCGACATCGATGTCGCCGGGATCGCGACGGACTACTGCGTGCGCGCCTCCGTGCTGGACGCGCTCGCCGCCGGCCGCCGGGTGCGCGTGTTCACCGATCTCGTCGCCGGCGTGCACCCGGAATCGAGCGAACGCGCCTTCGCGGAGATGGCCCGCGCGGGCGCGGAATTGATCGAATCCGATTCCTGATCTTCTCGTCCCGTATTCCATTTCCGATGAAATGCATGTGCATGTCTTCGGCGATGGACTGCGAGAAGGGATTAGTCTGAGAACTGCGCATCCTTGAGGCCGAGAATGCGTGCGATACCCGAACCATCGACCTTTCAGAAAGCAGGAATCCATGGCAAAGAGAGTTTCCGTCGAACTCGTCGACGACCTGGACGGCACGGCCATCACCAACGGCGAGGGCGGCACGATCGTGTTCTCCCTGGAGCGCCGCAGCTACGAGATCGATCTTTCCGACGCCAACCAGGTGAAGCTGCGCGAGGCGCTCGCGCCGTTCATCGGCGCCGGCCGGGTGGTCTCCTCGAGCGCGCCGCGGGCGCGCGCCGCGGCCTCCGGTACGCACGACCTCGCCGCCGTGCGTGCCTGGGCCCGTGAGAACGGTCACACGGTCAGCGACCGCGGGCGGGTGCCCGCCTCGGTGCTCGAGGCGTACGCCGCGTCGCACTGACACGTGGACGGAGGGAGGGCCGAGGGAGCTGCCTCGGCCCTCCCTCCGTCCACGGCCTCGCCGCGGGTCAGGCGGCGGGTCCCTCCGCCAGGGTGACCGTCGCGGTGTGGCTGACGCCGTCGGTGTCGGTCCAGGTGATCGAGACCGTGTCGCCCGCGTCGTAACCGGAGATGATCTCGGACAGGTCCTCGTAGTCGGTCACGGTCTGGCCGGCCAGCGAGGTGATGACGTCGCCGGCTTCCAGCCCGATCTCGGCGGCGGGCGTGTCGTCGTAGACGCTGCTGATCGTCGCCCCCGAGGTCGTCGTGTCGGAGCCGCTGCTCGACGAGCCCGAGCTGCTGCCCGGCTGCGAAGAGCCGCCGCTGAACCCGGAGATGCCGGAGGAGGTGCTGCTCTCGCTCGACGTGGAGATGCCGACCCCCAGGAACGCCGGGTAGCCGAGCGTCACGCCGTTGGACTCGTCGCCGTCGAGGATCTCCTGCACGATCTCCAGGGCCGTGTCGATCGGGATCGCGTAGGCGGTCGTGCTCACGGTGCCGCTGGAGGCCGCGGTGGTCATGCCGATGACCTCGCCCTCGTCGTCCAGCAGCGCACCGCCGGAGTCGCCCGAGACGACGTCCGCGGCGATCTCGATCATGCCCTCGAGGGTCTCGCTGTCGATCGTCGTCCCCTCAGAGGAGGTGGTGACCGTCGCGTCCAGCGCGGTGATCTCGCCGTCCGCCGCCATGAGCACACCGCCGCCTTCGGCGTTGCCGACCGCCGTCACCTCGTCCCCGACGGACGTCGAGTCGTCGTCGATGGTCACCGTGTCCAGCCCCGACGCGTCCTCCAGCTGCAGCAGGGCGACGTCGTCCTCGACGTCCACGCCCACCACGGTCGCGGTGTAGGTCTCGCCGGTCGAGGCGATGGTCACGGTGATGGACGTGGAGTCCTCGATGACGTGGTTGTTGGTGAGGATGAGCCCGTCGCTGGTGAGCACCATGCCGGTGCCGGCCGCCGCGCCGGTGCCGTAGTCGATCACGGTGTCGATGAGCACGACACCGGTCGATTCGGAGGAGTCTGCCTCGGTCGCGTCCTCCACAGCGCTGGTCGTCGTGGAGCCGGACGTGCCGCCGAACGACTCCGACGAGCCGTCGTCGTCCTGGGTCGTGGACGACCCGCTGTCGTCCTGGCTCGTGCTCGGCGCGGAGACGACCGACGAGGTCGTCGCGGATGCCGCGACGGCGGCGACCGGGATGCCGACCAGGGCGATGCCGGTGACGACGACGGCGGCCGCCGTGCATGCGACCGGGAGCGGACGGCGATACCAGGGGCGCTTCGTCGCGCGGAGAGCGGGGTCGCTGTCGATCTGCGGGGTGGTCATGATGAGCCTCTCTGCCGTGTGGTGTGACCATGTCAGCAACCGAGGTGATGAACGCCCGATCCACGCGCTGCACGCACCCTATGAGGCGGCAACGCGGATTCCGTGAGGGGTCGTGTCCGCAGCCGCGCGTGTCATAACTCCGCCTGGACGCGCCTTCGGCGGGGCCGGCGCCGCCAGGCGGCGGGACGCGCGCGGTAGCCGCGCGGGTTCAGGCGGAGTTATGACACGCGCGATGCCGGAGCCGCGAGGCTCAGTCGATCCAGAGCACGACGCCGGTCAGTCCGGTCAGCACGGCCGCCACGCCCGCGCGCACGGCGGACTCGCAGCGCTCGGCGGTGAACGACTCCGGGTCGTAGTCGGTCGCGGTGCCCAGGCCCTCGCCGCGGTAGCCGGCCCCGGTCCAGTCCACCGCGGTCACGTTGTAGGTGGGCTCGGCCACCTCGGCGCCGACGATCAGGAACGAGACGTCGAGATGGTTGGCGGTGACCGTCGCGAGCGGGTCGATGAGATCGTCCCCGGCGCTGATGATGAGGTCGGGGTTCATGTCCATCGCGGTCGTGATGCCCGCGATGAGGCCATCGTCCGCGTGCACGGTGCGCAACTCGACCGCCTCCTCGCCGGCCCAGGCCTCCACGGCCGAAACCAGCGCCGCGGTCGTCGAGTCGTCCCCCGCGGTCAGCAGCACGACGCGGTACCCGGTCGAGGGGTCCACCCCGTCCCACGAGCCGGCCACCGGGTTGACGGTCGACTCGGGCGAGGGGGTGCTGGTCGGGATGAAGCCGGCGGCGGGGACGCCGACCGCGGTGGGCGCGGCGTGCGGAGAGTCCCACGGGTCGGAGCAGGCGGTCAGTGCGGCGAGCAGGACGCCGGTTGCGGCGACGGCCGCGACGCGGGCGCGGTGATGCACGGATGGATCCTCGAGGGCGGGGACGGGGTCTGCTCCAGCCTGCTTGACACACGGCGGGACCCACGACTCCGCGGCGCGGAGTTCGGCAACTGTTCCCGTGTCCGGCGCCGGTCGTTCACGGCGTGCGACGCACCGTCGGCCACGCGTGTCGCCAAAGGTTGACGCTCAGTCATCCCTCTGTTCACTCATAAGAAACGTTCAGCCCGGAAGGTCGATATCCGGATGCCGCGGGCTGCGGCACCCGAGCATCGTTCCTCGACACAGACACAGAAGTTCTCGACACAGAAACGGAAGATCCATGCTTCACGCAGGAAGCGCACGGCTCAGCGGCCGGGCCGGCATCTGGCTCACGGCCGCGGTGGCCGGTGCCACGCTGGCCGTGGCCGGCGTCGTCGTCGCCCCGACCGCCGCGACGGCGGAATCCACCGCCACGTATTCGGGCATCGTCCTGGGCGTCGGCTCCGACGAGTCGCAGCGCATCGTCACCTGGTACACCTCCGAGGACACCGACCAGGTCGTCCAGGTCGCCCCGACGTCCTCGCTGGTGGACGGCGAGTTCGTCTCCTCGGTCACGACCTTCTCCGCCAGCGGCGCCGAGAACATCTCCACCAGCGGCGGCTACAACCGCCACGCGACCCTGTCGGACCTGCAGGAGGACACGGAGTACTCGTACCGCGTGGGCTCCGACGGCGACTGGTCGACGACGTACTCGTTCCAGACGCAGTCCTTCGAGGGCGACTTCGACTTCCTGTTCTTCGGCGACCCGCAGATCGGCTCGTCCGGCGATGTCGACGAGGACGCCGCCGGCTGGGCCGACACGCTGGACGTCGCGTTGACCGCGAACCCCGACGCCGAGCTCCTCGTCTCCGGCGGCGACCAGGTCGAGACGGCGGACAGCGAGACGCAGTGGGACGCGTTCCTGCAGTCCGACTACCTGCGCTCCTACCCGTGGGCGGCCACGATCGGCAACCACGACGTGGGCGGCAAGGCGTATGAGCAGCACTTCTACACGCCCAACACCGACTACTCCTCGGAGTACTACGCCAACGCCTCGGCGCAGTCGACCACGTCGGGCGGAGACTACTGGTACATCTACAACGACGTGCTGTTCATCGACCTCAACAGCAACAGCTACGACTCCAGCGGCGGCGCCGGCGACGACGCGCACGTGCAGTACGTCACCGACGTCGTGAACGCGCACGGCGCCGACGCGAAGTACACGATCCTCGTGTACCACCACTCGATCTACTCCGCCGCCGAGCACGCCCGTGACACCGACAACGAGGTGCGCCGCACCGACTTCCCGGAGACGTTCTCCGAGCTCGGCGTCGACCTGGTGCTCCAGGGCCACGACCACAGCTACAGCCGCAGCTACGAGATCGCCGACGGCGAGAAGGCCGACGCGGACGAGGAGTCGGGCCAGAACGAGGTGTTCGTCGGCGAGGGCGGCGTCATCTACCTGACCGCCAACTCCTCCTCCGGCTCCAAGTACTACGACATCACCTCGCCGGACGACGTCGACAGCGGCACCCAGTACGCCGCCGACCCGCTGAACACCGACAACTACTGGTACAACTCGGTCGAGAACCAGGAGCACGTGCGCAGCTACGTGAAGGTGCAGGTCACGGCCGACGAGCTGGTGGTCGAGGCCGTCCGCGCGGGCACCTGCGATGCCCCGAACTCGGCGGTCGAGCTGAGCAAGGTCAGCTGGTGCGGCACCGAGGACACCGACACCGAGGTCGACGGGGTGGGCACGATCATCGACTCGGTGACCATCCACCCGTACCACGGCGACAGCGGCGAGGACGTTCAGGTCGACGTCCCGACCACGGACGTCGGCGAGTTCGGCTGGACGATCGACGGGGAGAACACCCTGGTCGACCTCGGCACGGCCACGGACGAGGGCACGTACTTCGAGGCCACCGGCGAGATCAACCCGATCAGTGTCACCGACACCCGTTCGTCGCTCGCGCCGTGGTCGCTGAGCGCCGAGATCGGCGACTTCGCCGACGGCTCGAAGACCTTCTCCGGCAGCTATCTGGGCTGGACGCCGAAGGTCGTCACCGAAGGGGCGGGGGCCACGGCCGGCGCGACCGTCGCCGCGGGTCTGGACGGCAGCGACGGCCTGTCGACCTCCCGGGTCCTCGGCTCCGCGGCGCAGGGCCACCTCCGCGGCTCGGCGCTGCTGAGCGCGGACCTCGACCTGCTCCTGCCGATCGACACCGAGAAGGGCAGCTACCGCGCGACCCTGACCCTGACCGCGCTGGCGGGCTGATCGCACCGCGGCCGACGCCTGTGGGGGAGGAGCGTGCGCTTCCTCCCCCACAGGCCGTTCCCTTCCCCATCCCCCGATCGGAGGCCCGACGTGAACCTCTCGCCCCCTCTCCGCAGGCATGCCGGCATCCGGCTGCTGTGCACGCTGCTCGCCGTCGTCGCGACGCTGCTGGTCGCGCCCGCCGCGCACGCGGACGACACCGACGACACCGACGTCACCTGGACGGTGCGCACCGACTCGAACTCGTTCGGCGCGGACCGCACGAACTACAGCTACACGCTCGATGCGGGCGGCACCCTCCACGACGGCATCGTCGTCGCCAACCGCGGCACGACCGACCTCGAGCTGACGGTGTACGCGGCCGACGGGTTCACCTCCGACGACGGCGAGCTCTCGCTGCGCCTGGCCGATGAGCAGTCGACCGGCGTCGGTGCGTGGATCACGGCCGACACCACGGAGGTCACGGTGCCCGCCGGTGGGACGGTCACGGTGCCCTTCACGGTCAGCATCCCCGACAACGCCACACCCGGCGACTACGCCGGAGGAGTCGTGACCTCGCTCACGGATGCCGACTCGTCCAGCACCGTGAGCGTGGAGCGACGCCTCGGCATCCGCGTCAACCTGCGCGTCGGCGGCGAACTGGCCCCGTCGCTCGCCGTCGAAGACCTCTCCGTCGGCTGGAACGGTGGCGTGAACCCGTTCGCCGGCGGCGACGCGACCGTGACGTACACGCTGCACAACACCGGGAACGCCACCATCTCCGCGGTGCCGACGGAGCAGGTTTCGGGGATCTTCGGATGGTTCCCCTACACCGCCGACGCCTCGGACACCACGCCTCAACTCCTCCCGGGCGAGAGCCGCACCTTCAGCACGACCGTCACCGGCGTCCCGGCGCTGCTCCTGCTGCTCGGGTCGGTGTCGATCACGCCGCTGGTGACGGATGCCTCGGGCTCGACGTCGCCGATCGACGCGGTGAACGCGACCGCCCTCGGCGTCGCGGTGCCGTGGACGTCGCTGCTGCTCCTCCTGCTGGTCGCGGCGGCCGCGTTCGGATACCTGCGCAACCGCCGCCGGCGTCGCGCGATCGACGCGCGCGACGCGGAGGCGCGTGTGAGCGAGGCCGTCGAGAAGGCGCTCGAGGAGGAACGGGCGAAGCTGCTCGTGGAGGCGGGGGAGAGGGGATGACCGCGCGTCCGCGGATGCTCCTGGTCGCCGTGGCGGCGCTCGTGGCGTTCCTCGCGGTGTTCGTGCCGGCGCAGAAGGCCGAAGCCCACCCGGTCGGGACGACCGGGGTGCTGGTGACCGTGCAGTCCGACGCCGTCGACGTGCAGATGCAGATCCAGAAGGCCGGCTTCGTGGCCGCCACCGGGTACGACATCGACACCGATCAGAGCGAGCTGGACGCCATCGCCGACAACCTGATGACGTTCATCCTGAACCGGGTGAAGGTCTCGGACGAGGTCTCGACCCTGACGCCGACCGTCACCGAGGCACCCGAGTTCGAGACGGTCAACGGGGAGGACGCGATCGTGACCACGGTGCGCTTCGCCGACGGCGACCGCGCCCTCGACGGCAGGATCGTGCTCGAGGACGACTTCATCATCGACGTCGTGCCCGCCCACCAGGTGTACGTCTCGCTCGTGAGCGACTGGGACAACGGCCAGGTCTACGAGGGCGACCCGGAGGTGATCGCCGTGCTCGGCGCCGGCAACACCGAGGTGACGCTCGAGCGCACCGAGCAGACCCCGTTGCACGGCTTCCTCGCCGTCATCGGGCTCGGGATGCTGCACATCGCCGAGGGCACCGACCACCTGCTGTTCCTCGCGACCCTGCTGATCGTGGCGCCCTCGCTCGCCACGCGGTCGCTACGCCGGGGACGCCGGTGGACGCAGCCCATCCCGGTCAGACGCGCGATCGCGCGGGCCGCGTTGATCATCACCTCCTTCACCGTGGGGCACCTGATCACGCTCGCGCTCGTCTCTCTGGGGCTGATCTCGTTCCCGGCGAAGCCGGTCGAGACGCTGGTCGCGATCTCGATCGTGGTGGCCGGCGTCCATGCGATCAGGCCGCTCATGCCGCGCGGCGAGCTGCTGATCGCCGGCGGCTTCGGTCTCGTGCACGGCACTGCGTTCGCGACGACGATCCTCGATCTGAACCTCGGGTTCGGCGAGAAGCTGCTGGCGATCCTCGGCTTCAACCTCGGGGTCGAGCTGGCGCAGCTGTGCGTCGCGCTGCTCGTGCTGCCGCTGCTGATCTGGCTCTCGCACGCGCGCGCCTACGCCGGGTTCCGCGTGGCGGTCGCCGGGTGCGCGATCGTCGCGGCGGGGGCGTGGATCATCGCCATCCAGACCGACGGGGAGAGCGTGCTGCAGCCGGTCTTCGACCAGATCGCGCAGGCGCCGGCGCTGTTCTACGGCGGGCTGGTCGTGCTGGTGGGCGTGCTGTGGCTGCTCAGCCGGCCTCGTCGCGCGGAGGTGGCGGTGGACGCCGGGGCGGCCGAGGCGCGCGAGGCCGAAACGGTGCGCTAGAGCCGGCGGGTCGTCGCCCCGTCGCGGCGTGCGCGGTCTCAGGCGTCGCCGCGTCGCCGCGCCCTGGCCGCCAGCGCCCCGCCGCCGATGGCCGCCAGGGCGCCGAGGGTCCAGGGCAGGACAGACGCGGGGTCGAAACCGGTGGTCGCGAGCTCGCCGGAGGGCACGGCCTCCGGCGTCGTGGCCGCATCCGGCGTCGGGTTGCCGCTCGCGGCCACGTGCTCGGGGACGACGACTTCGATGACCATCGCCGTCTGCGACCCGGTCGGGTCGTCGTCCTCCGCGGCGAACGCCGGCGTCGCCGTCAGCACGATGGCCGCGACCGCCACGACGACACCCCGACCGACAGACATCCGATCCCCCGTTCCGCGCGCACGCGCTCGGTTCGAGTTTTGGGTGTGCGGGTGTCGGGAAGGGATCCGGACGGTGACGCGTCGCGGAACGCCCTGCCACGGTGTGGGGCGATGCGCCCTTCATCCGATGGTGGGACTCCCGAACCTGTCGGGGCCGTAGCCTGCGAGCATCTCGGATCGACAGCCGTCGACGAGTTCTCTCGCGGCGAGCTCAGCGATGACCAGACACACGGTGGCGCCCGAGTGCGCTTGGCACGAATATAGCCCGGCGACCCCGGGCACATACCCCACCACGGGGAGGTGATCCGATGACAGCGGGCGGATACCGAAGTCGATGCTCTGCACGTGCAACCGTGCCTTGGAGCTCAGCAGTGGACGGGCGCGGGCGAGGAGTTCCTCGCCGGCTTCGCGCGCTTGACCGGCGTCGAACTCCGCGTGTACCGGATCGGTCTCACCACTGTGCAGCACGACACGGTTTCCAGGCTCAGGGCGGATGCTGACCTCCGGTCCACGCAGGACGCGTCGAGGTGCAGCGATGGCGAGCGGAGCCGTACGAACTATTAGTCCGTGGCTAGGGTCGACGGGCATCAGGCAATCGACTCGTGCCAGGAGTGGAGAGGTCCCGGCGCCCGCGGCAACGGCCACATGGTCGGCGGTGAGCAGATCGCCGTTCGCGAGGCTTACACCGGCGACGTGGCCGCAGCCGTCGATCACCACATCGTCGACACGCCCGTGCATCACGCGTCCGCCAGAACGCATGGCATCCGTGCGCAGCTCGGCGACGAGCCGGGGCAGGTCGACCCAGCCCTCGTCGGGTGACCAGAGGAAGGGCTGCCCAACGATTGGGTCTGTCTCCAGAGCGGGCTCGATCACGCCGACAGCCGTGGCATCGACGAGCTCCGCCTGATGGCCCCAGTCCGTGAGGCGTGCGGCGGCCTCCGGCACTCGCTCGTGCAAGTTGCTGCCTTGTACCGGCTGTGCGCCCTCTTCACCGTCCCAGGCCAGGGCGCCGTCAAATCGGGCGATTCCGCGCGGCGCGGAGTACAGCAGATGCCGGATGACGCCTTGAATGCGCAACTCATGGTACGGCCGAGGGGTCGGCGCGGCGGCGTTGATCCACGCGAAGGAATGCCAGGATGCTCCGGCCGCGTCGTCGACGAGCGTGGTGCGTACACCCCGCACGCTGAGCTCGCGGAACAGCGCAGAGCCGATGGCTCCGCCCCCGACGACGACGGCTGTCGACACCGATAACTCCTTTCCTTCGGCCGATGACGTGCCGTAATCGTGCCACATGGCCCGGGCGCTGGCCGGTCGGCAGCGGCCAGCGGGTGGCTGATCCGATGCGTAACAGGCTGCGCAATTGTCTGGATTGTCGGGGTTCTGACACCTGCAGCACACGCGCGGACGTCAGGCGTTTCGCGCGTGTAAGGGTTTTAGCGCGGTTCTGTAAGACATCACGGTTCCGGCGATTCGCACGGTGCCGACCGAGCCAGGATGGTCGCATGCCCGTCACCCTTTACCGCCGCATCGGTAGCGTCCTGCGCCATCGCGTCGCCAGCGGCGAATACGGTGCCGGGCAGCGGATGCCGTCTGAGGAGTCGTTGTGCGCCGAATTCGAGGTGTCGCGTTCGACCATCCGCAAGTCTCTCGACGAACTCGTCGCCGCGGGGTTGATCGTTCGTCATCGGGGGCGAGGAACTCACGTCGCGCCCGGCGTGACCCCCGCCGTGCTGGAGAGCATTGTCTGCCCGACGTTCGTGAGCGTGCGATCGTCGCATGTGCACAAGCTGTGTGCGGTCGAGTTTATCCGGGCGGGGAACAGCGACCTGGAGTTGCCGGGAATCGATCCCGACGTCACGATGCTCCGGGTCTCCCGTGAGAAGAGAGACGCATCCGGTCGCCTGCTGCTGCGCGAGACGAACATGCTGCCGCCGCAGCTCGCCTCTCGGCTCGACCTCGGACGTCGCCACCACGACTGGACGGTGCTCGAACTCCTGCTGAAGGTTGGGCTCCCCGTGTCGCTCATGAACATCACCGTCGAGCCCATGGTGCTCGACGGCGAGGCGGCACACTTCGACGCCGAAGCGGGAACGCCGACGTTTCGCTACGTGTCGCGGTTCTGGTCGGCGGCGGGACGTATCGTCGCTGCGACCGGAATCGTCTACCGCCCCGACTACTACCGACTCACGGTCGATCTCTCGGTCAGCGACCAGTTGGTACACAGCGGTGACCTGTCGCTGCAGTCTGAGCCGATAGCCCGAGAGGCGTTGCGTAGCCGCGCGTTGTCGAACGGGTACCGCGATGAAGACGAGGGAGGTTGCACATGCTCGACGATGCATTGATGACTCGCTCCGCGAGTCGCCAGCCAGTCGACGAGCCGGTCGAGGAATGGCCGCCCGCAGGACCGATCGCGAAGCGGATCAACTGGTGGATGTGGATCGTCTTCGCGGTCGTGGCCGTGTTTCTGCTCGACTTCGTGCTCCAACTGATCGAGAACCCTCGTATGCACTGGGCGACGG
>JASGDW010000045.1:0-22306 GCA_047606965.1 Microbacterium sp. | reverse complement strand
GCTCTGCGCGTCGCGTCGGTCGCGCTGCCCGGCCTGCTGCTGTCCGCGCACATCGCCCCGTTCCCGCTCGGCGACGCGCTCATGCAGCAACTCCGCCTGCCTGCCCGCCCGGTCCTCGCGATCGTGATGGCCCTGCAGCGCGCTCTGCTGCTCGCCGACCAATGGCAGGAGCTCGGTCGGATCCGTCGCGGCCGAGGCCTCGCCGGCGGGGGGCCGCTGGGGCGAGTCCGCGAGCTCGGCGGCCGCACCCTCGTGTTCCTCGTGCTCGCGATCCGCTCGGCGACCCAGCTGTCGATCGCCATGGAGACCAGAGGGATCCTGGCCTGGCAGGCCCTCGGCGTCCCGCGCGGCCGATGGCGTGAATCGGTCTGGCGCCGCCGCGACACGATCTCCCTGATCGCCGTTGTGCTGCTGAGCACGGTGCCGATCGCCGGCCGATTCGTCTGAGGCCCCTCGGCCACCGGCGGTGCGCGCATCCGGGTTCCGTATATGTCCGCGTTCGCAGCGATCGGGCGCTCGCGACACGGGAAGGGACCGCGGCATCGTCAGAACGGCCGACCCGCAACGCCTTCTGCGGCATGACAGCTCAGCAACGGAGCCCGTCGAGCACGACACGCAACACGATGTCCGCACGCACAGCCCCCGGCGCGCTCCGCAGCGCGTGGGCAAGCCCACAGAGGACGACCAGGATCTCGGTCGCGGTCGCCGGGGTGTCGAGCTGGCCCACGCTACGGAACCGGTCCAGACGCTCGGCAAGCGCCGCGATGAGCGCGGTCCGCACCGCCGTGACCCCGGGCGTCAGCTCTGCGCGGGTCGCGACATCCGCGAACAGCTCGTCGGAGAGCAGGACACCGAAAGCGTCCTGCAGCAGTCGCCCCGGCCCGCTCGCCCCGGATCCTGCCACCAACTGCTGCAACTCCGCGAACCGGGGAAGCGCGAGCACCTCCTCCAGCTCTGCGATCGTCGCGAAGTGCCGATACACCGTCCCCACCCCGACGTCCGCCTCACGGGCCACGGCGTTGAGCTGCAGAGGCTCCCCGCGTTCCCGCAATCGCGCCGCCGCTTCGATGATGCGGACGCGGTTGCGTTCGGCGTCCTTTCGCAGCGCACTCACTCTTCCAGAGTAACGGATGGATGATCCGAGCGGATTAATTATCCGTTTCAGTGATACGCTCGAGCCATGACAACAGGCCAGCGCCCGACCGAGCACGTCGTCACAGTGCAGGGACGTCCCCGCCGTTCTCTCATGACCGTCCCGGAATCGCCCGCCGGCGCACCCCTGGTGCTCGTGCTGCACGGATCGAACCAGAAGCCTGAGACGATCCGTCGTTTCACCGATCCCGGCTTCGACACGCTCGCCACCCGCTTCGGCGCCGTCGTCGCTTATCCGGAAGGCTTCAAGAAGCACTGGAACGACGCACGCGCATCATCGGACTTCGCCGCCCGCGCCGAGGGATACGACGACGTCGCTTTCCTGCGCGCCCTGATCGACGACGCGCACGCCCGGCTCGACATCGACCTCTCTCGGGTGTACGCGATCGGGTTCTCCAACGGCGGGCAGATTGTCACCCGGCTGGCTCACGAGATCCCCGAGTCGCTCGCCGGAATCGCCCTCATCGGCGCCACCCAGCCCGCGCCGGAGAACTTCGCCCCGGACCACGACCACGAGCTTCCTCTGCCGGTGCTGCTGATCCACGGCACCAAAGACCCGAACGTGCCCTATGACGGTGGGATGGCGAGCCTGTTCGGGTTCCGGCCCCGCGGGCTCGGACTGTCCGCACCCCAGACCGCCGCATACTGGGCCCTGCGCAACGGCATCGCCGCCCCGCCGGCGCGGCTGCCCCTTCCCCGCCTCCCCCGAGACGTCACGCGAGTCGACCGGCTCGACTACACCCAAGACGGTAAGGCGCCGGTACGGCTGTACACCGTGCACGGCGGCGGACACGTCATCCCCGGGAACAAGAAGGCACCCCGCATCATGGGCCGCACCTCCCGCGGCATCCGCACCGCCGAGGAGATCGCCGACTTCTTCGCGCTCCGAGCGGCGATGCCTCAGCACGAAAGGCCTACGCCTCCGGCGTGAACCGTCGCTTGCTCCGTGCCCGCGGCATCCGAGCAGTGGTCCCAGAGAAGAGCGACCAGATCGCCGCCCGCAGACGCAAAGGCTCAGCCAGCGGCAGACCACCCCGCTGGGAGACACACCCTAGACGGATTCCTCCCCGACGGACGCGGGTTGGATTGCTCCGTCGGCGACGACGAGCTTTACCCGCCAGTCCTCGTCGAGCAGCACGAGGTCTGCTCGGTTGCCCGGCTTCAGCAGCCCCAGATCGTCGATGCCGAGCAGGCGTGCGGGGGTGAGGGTGAGCGCGCGCACAGCCTCGGCGGGAGCGATGCGTGCTTCGCAGACGGCGTGGCGCAGGGCGACGTCCTGGGTGAGGGTCGAGCCGGCGAGGGAACCCGTCTCCGCGAGGCGCGCGATGCCGCCGGCGACCTGGACCTGCATCCCGCCGAGCCGGTAGTCGCCGTCTGGCGCCCCGGCCGCCGCCATCGCGTCCGTGATGAGCGCCACCCTGCCGGGCGCGAGGCGGAACAGTGCTGCCGCGACCGCGGGGTGGACGTGCACGCCGTCGAGGATGAGCTCCAGCACGGCCGATTCGTGGTCGGCGGCGGCGATCACCGGTCCTGGGGCGCGGTGGTCGATCGCCGGCATCGCATTGAACGCGTGAGTGAGCACGCGCGCACCCCGGTCGAAGGCCGAACGAGCGAGATCGTAGTCGGCCTCGGTGTGACCGATGGCGACCAGCACGCCGGCCTCGCGAAGTCGACGCTGCGCGATCTCCGCCCCGGGCAGCTCCGGAGCGAGGGTCACCATGCGCAGGGTGCCGTCGGCGGCGGCGAGCAGGCGTTCGATCGCCTCCGGTGTGGGTGAGGTGAGCTCAGCGGGATCGTGGGCGCCTCGGCGTCCGGTGGCGAGGAAGGGGCCTTCCAGATGCGATCCCAGCACGAGCGGGTCGGTCCGAGCGAGCCGCGCGATGGCTCCGAGTGCGTGCTCGAGGTCGTGAAGTGGCGCCGTGACGAGGCTGAGGAGTGTTCGAGTGGTGCCGTGGGAACGGTGGAAGGCGAGTGCCCGTGCGCGCGCGTCGGAGTCGTAGCTGCCGCCGTCGCCGCCGTGTTGATGGATGTCGATGAAGCCCGGAGTCAGCGTGGCTCCTGCGGCGTCGACGACGGTCTGGGCGACGTCGACATGCGCACGCCAGCCGTCACCTGTCCCTCTCGCCGCGATGCGGTCGCCCTCGGTGCGCAGCCACGCGTCGGGCACCCGTCCGTGCGCGTCGAGGAGGGTTGCGTCGTGGACGAGAAGCGAGCCAGCCTTCACAGCAGTTGCCACTCCGGCTTGCGGGCGTAGGTGAGGCGGTAGTAGTCGGCGTTGTCGAGCCGGGCCGCCGCAGGCTCGTCGACGAGCAGCGTCACACTGGGATGGAGCTGGATGACGGAGGCTGGGACACTCGCGCTGAGCGGACCTTCGACGGCGGCGGCGACCGCGTCTGCCTTCGCCGGGCCGAAGGCGAGGAGGATCAGGTGACGCGCCTCGAGGATGGTGCCGAGCCCCTGCGTCACGCAGTGCAGCGGCACCTCGTCCGGACTCTGGAAGAAGCGGGCGTTGTCGCGGCGGGTCTGATCGGTGAGCGTCTTCACCCGCGTCCGCGACGCGAGGCTGGAGCCGGGCTCGTTGAACCCGATGTGACCGTCTGCGCCGATGCCGAGGATCTGCACGTCGATCCCGCCGGCTTCCGCGATGGCGGCCTCGTAGCGCTCTCCCGCGTCGGCGAGACGCCCGGGGTCGCCGTCGGGGGTGGCGACGAGGGCGGGATCGAGCCCGAGGGGCACGATCACCTCGCGCTCCACGACGGCCCGGTAGGACTCGGGATGCCCCTGCGGCAGCCCGACGTACTCGTCGAGGGCGAACGCACGCACGTGGCGCAGATCGCGCCCGGCAGCGACCTGATCGGCCAGTGCACGGTAGGTGGTCAGCGGGGTCGAGCCGGTGGCGACACCGAGCACGGGCGTCGCCGAGCGCTCCAGCCGGCGGATGATCGCCTCGGCCGCGAGGCGGCCGGCGGTCTCGGCGTCGGGGACGATCACGATCTCAGCCATGAAGGGCTCCTGCGGTGGGGTGGTGGACGTCGATCAGTGAGCGGACCGCTGGTCGGTGCCCGCTTGCGCCACGGCGGCGGTGCCGGGATCGCGGAGCCGGGGGATGTTGGCCTCGAGGAATCTGCGTAAGGTCTGCGCGGCGTCGACGCCGGACCGGTTGAACAGCCACTGCAGCTGGAGGCCGTCGCTGAGGGCGATGTAGGAGGCGGCCAGTTCGGCCGGTGTCATGTAGGCGTCGAGCTCTCCCTCGCTGGCGAGCGTTTCGAAGGCGCTGGTCGTGTAGGCGCGGAGCATGTCGTAGCGGTCGCGGTAGTGGGCGTGGGCCGGATGATCAGGGGCGACCGCTTCGGCGGACAGGATGCTGCGCAGCTCGACGAGTCCGGGCTTGCCGGTGTCCTCGGCGATGTCGTCGACCATCGCGACGAGGATCTCGGCGGCCCCGACCACGCCGCGCAGCGCCTCGGCCGCTTCGGCCTGGTGCCGGTGGAGCACCGCGTCGAGCAGGTCGGCCTTGTTCGGGAAGTGATGGGCGAGCCCGCGTTCGCTGATGCCGGCCCGTTCGGCGATCTCCTTCATGGTCGTGGCGCGGTATCCGGTCTCCGAGAATGCTTCGACGCAGGCGTCCAGGATGCGTTCGCGCACCTGGGCGGTCTTGGCGTAGGGGCCGCGCGTGCGTCCGGTCGCGGGCATCCGGTTCCCTTCGTCTGTCACGGTCCGATGAACTTACCATCGCGGCGCGATTTTCGTGATACCGTCGTCAAAATCGCGCCGTAACGGGGTTTTGACTCGACGCCGAGATGAAGTAAGGAATCTCACGGTGGATACCAATGACTCGGGCACCCCGCTCTACCCGACACAAGAGCACGCCACCGCGCTTGGCGTAGTGATCGGAGCAGGGAGAGCACGATCTCTTCCACCTCGATCACGTCTTCTGAAAGGAGCCGTCTGTGACCGCCGTGTCCCCCCTCCCCGCTCCAGCCCGCAACGACCTGGAGGAGGCCGTCCCCATCATCCCTGCGCCCGCCCACCTCGTCGCCGATGACGGGCACCTCGGCCTTGACACGCTCGCGAGCCTCACCGTCAGCGACCCTGCTGCAGCCGGCGTGGCCGAGCAGCTCCGCTCCGCTCTGCGGCTGTGGACCGCATACGAGCTGCCCGAGGCCACCGTCGGCGCCCCGGCGCAGATCGGCGTGCACCTCCGCCTGGATGCCGGGCCGGCGACCGCGGCGCATCGGCTCGAGCCGGAGGGCGAGGCCGCGCACGGGGCCTACACCCTCGATGTCGACGACACCGGCATCACCGTGACAGCCCGGACCACGGAGGGTCTGCACCGTGGAGCGACGACACTCGTGCAGTTGATCGGCGCCACAGAAGCCGGCATCCCCTACCTGCATGTCCGGGACCGCGCCGAGTTCGCCTGGCGCGGTCTGAGCCTGGACACCGTGCGGGCGTTCGTGGAGGTCGCGGAGGTCAAGCGGATCATCGACCTTCTCTCCCTCTACAAGCTCAACGTGCTGCACCTGCACCTGAGCGACAACGAGGGCTGGCGGCTGCAGATCGCCTCGTGGCCCCAGCTGACCCGCCCGGATGCCGACGGCCGTCGGCAGTTCTACACGCAGGACGAGGTACGTGACATCGTGCGCTACGCGCGCGACCGGTTCATCACCGTGATCCCCGAGATCGACCTGCCCGGACACGTCGCCGCAGCGGTGCGCGCCTACCCCGAGCTCGCCGACCCCGACAGCCCCATCGAGGGCCCGTTCCCGCGTGCCTACCTCGATGCATCCTCCCCCGTCGTGCAGCGGTTCGTCGAGGACGTGGTCGGCGACCTCGTCTCCGTCACCGATGGTCCCTATGTGCACATCGGCGGCGACGAGGCCTTCGGGATGCCCGACGAGGACCACGCCGCCTTCATCAGCCGGGCGGTGGCGCTCGTGCGCAGGCTGGGCAAGCGGGCCGTCGCCTGGCAGGAGGCGAGCCGCGCCGACATCGGCGCCGCGGAGACCGTGCAGCACTGGATCGACTTCGCCGCGCCGGAGACCTCCGATGAAGACACGGACGACGAGGTTCCCGCCCGAGACGTCGAGGATGCTTCCCACTCGGGCATCCCCGCCGACGTCCTGACCATGCTCAAGCACTACTTCGCGAAGGCGTCCGGCGACAGCGCCCGCACCGCCGAGAAGGGCGCACGTGTGCTCCTCTCGCCCAACAGCCACACCTACCTGGACCGCCCGCACGCCGAGTCCTCCCTCAACGAGGAACAGGAGCAGGTGCGTGGACGGCTCGGCCTGGCGCACTACCCGCCCACGCCCCTGGAGGTGTACGTGGACTGGAACCCCTACGAGGTGGTCGCCGCGGAGCTGCGCCCGCAGATCGTCGGGGTGGAGGGCGCGGTGTGGTGCGAGACGGTCACCTCGACCGCGGACCTGGAGATGCTGCTGCTTCCCCGCCTGCCCGGCATCGCCGAGGCCGCCTGGACACCCCCGAACACGGAGCGCGACCTCGCGGTCTACCGAGGTCGCCTCGCGCACCATGCCGCACTCTGGGATCGCGCGGGCTGGAACTGGTTCGAGGCCGACACCGTGGACTGGACCGTGCGATGACCGCCGCCGTGCTGCGCGACCACCCGCCGGGTCCGCTGTTCGCCGGGCTGGACATCGGCGGCACCAAGATCCAGGGCGTCGTCGTCGACCAGGTCGGCACGATCCTCGCCACTCACACCGTGCCGACCGTTCCCGGGCCAGCCGGGATCATCACGGGCACCACACACGTCTACGCCGAGCTGCGCGACCAGCTCGGCGGTGCGCCCATCTGCGCCCTCGGCGTCGGCGTCCCCGGCACCGTCAGCCCGGACGGTCGGGTCGACCACGCGGTGCACGTGGGTCTGGACGGGTTCGACCTGCGCGCTGCACTGGCCGACGCCCTCGAGACCACGGTGACCGTGGACAACGACGTCAACGTCGCCGCTCTCGGCGCCGCCGCCGACGCCGGATCCACCCGCTCTCTCGCGCTCCTCAACGTCGGGACCGGGCTCGCGGTCGGGATCGTGATGGACGGCACGATCTATCACGGATCGACCGGCGTGGTCGGCGAGATCGGGCACCTCCCCGTCGATCCGACCGGACCGGCGTGCGGATGCGGTCAGCGCGGATGTCTCGAGCTGTACCTGTCCGGGTCCGGCATCGCACGTATGTGGCCGACACCGAGCCCCCACGCCGCACACGACCTGTTCGCCGCCGCCGCAACCGGCGACGCCGATGCCGTCGCCATCGTCGAGGCATTCACCGACCGCCTCGCCTGGGCCATCCAACTCATCGCCGTCGCCATCGACGTCGACGCCATCGTCCTCGGCGGCGGCGTCACCGCCCTCGGCGCGGCCGTCATGGACCCTCTGCACGCACGACTGCGCACGCAGGCCGCGCAGTCCCGGTTCGTCGCCTCCATGAACCTCGCAGATCGCACACGATCGATCCGGCCCGGGTTCCCCGTCGCCGCCGCCGGCGCCGCTCTGCACGGCGCCGCGCACGCGAGATCACGTCCATCACCCGCCGTTCCCACCCCGGTCAACGCCGACTGATCTTGAGGGCGTGTCCGGCGTCGACGCTGCGGTGCCGGGGACGGCGGGTGGGTGGGTGGTCACCAGAAGTTTGACCCGGTGTCGGAGGTGGTGCGGGAGGGGTAATGGATCAGGCCCGCTCGTTGCAGCCTTTTCACCCGCCGGGCAGCAAGCTTCCAGACGATGACCAGGACGACGATCCCCGTCGGAGGGACAGCGAGCGCCACCGCCAGCAGGAACGAGTCGTCCATGCGAGGTCCCTTCTTCAATAAGAAGCCAGGCGTCCTCCACCGTCGGAGCGTGACCCGTGTTCGGCGGGGGTTGCAGAAGCATTCTATCCGCTCGGACATGGCCGACGCGACGCGTGGACACGGTGGTCAAGGCCTACGCCGAGCGCGGTGGCGATGTCGAGAAGACCATCTCCCGCAAGAAGCGCGCTACGCCTCCGGTGCCCTCTTCGGTGACCGGCCAGGTCGAGGCCCGTCTGATCGCGCTGGCCTGCGCGGCCCTGCCGCCCGGACATGCCCGCTGGTCGCCGAGGTTGTTGGAGATGAAGGTCGCGCTGATGGCCGAGAACGGTGAGGACATCCCGGCGCTGGACCACTCCACTATCGGACGGGTGTGAAAAGACGAGACTTCGCCCTCATCTGAAGAAGCGCTGGAGGGCCAACGCGGCCTTCTGTGCGGCGATGGAGGACGTGCTCGCCGTCTACCGCCCGCCCCTACGACCCGACCCGGCAGCACGACATCAACGCCGACCAACGCCAAGCCGACCGGCACCTCACCGCCAAGGACGCCCACATCGAGCTCCGTCGCCCATACCCCAACAGGTAGCGGCGACGGTCTACTACTCTGAGGCGATGGCGAAGCAGACGCCTCAAGAAGCGGCCGCACTGGAGAAGCTCCTGGCTACGGACATCGTCGACGTCGCCGCCCGCCTGTTCGCCGCGACGTTTCCTCCTGAGTCGAAGAACACCCGCGCCGTGCGGGATGTTCATGATGTTCTCGCCTGGTCGACCGGTGTTCGGAGTACCCCTGCCATCACCTGGGGAAGAAACATCCCTCCCGAGCAGGGAATCACGCCGGAGTGCGTCCTGCTCTGGGAATTCGCGCTCCTTGCAGCCCGCGACTGGAGCGACGACCAAGCCAGAGGGTACGTCCATCTCCTCCGCCGTGGCGAAGCCGTCCGATCCAGCACAGACCGCTATGCAGCCGCGCTGGCCGCGCTGACGAGGCGGTAGACGACGACGGGCGTTGAACCGGCCTGCACTCCGTGACACGAGTTCGGCATCGCTCAACGGCGGCAGAAGACCATCCCGACGACGGATTCAGGTGTCTCGGAGACACCCGCAGGCCCCGCAGAATCGAGGGAGCTCTGGCCGTGAATGCCCTGACGCCCGAACCCAGACGCCCGCATCAAGCTCCGTCACCTATACCCGGAGCATGAGACGCGACGATCTCCTAGGCCGTGCGGGCCCGCCCCTCGGAGCGCCGCAGCGTGTCATAACTCCGCCTGAGCCACCTGCAAGACGCGGCCCGAGCCCGGATCGGCACGGCCCGCGGGCGAGAACCGGCACGACGAGGAGGAGTTATGGCACGCGAGGCCGCGCACCCCCACCGCCCGCAGAAGACGCGGCGACCCCACACGACCAACAGCAACACCCCGGCAACCAGGCGTTCTTCACCAAGGCCTACGTCGAGGAGGACAACGGGCTCCGCGTCGAGAACGCCCGACCCTTCGAGATGCTGCTCGACCCCGCGATCAACGCTGACGCCCTCGCCTGGGCCGCAGACGCCGACAAGGCCCGAACCCCAGCCCTTGATTCACAGGGCCAAGGTTCGAGCCTTGTGCGCCTCGTGCCCCTGGAGGGACTCGAACCCCCAACCCTCTCCTTAGGACGGAGCTGCTCTTCCATTGAGCTACAGAGGCAGGCCCGTCGAGTCTAGCGGCGCGGCTCAGCCGGCGGCGGACGCGGCGGCGCTGAGGAAGCTCGTGAAGGCGTCGGCGTCGTCCATCGCCCCGGAGTAGGTCGATCCGGCGGCGACGATCACGGGCGCGGCCGAGACGGCGTGCACGGTCATCAGTCCCTCGGCGTACGGCACCGACTCGGCGGCGCGCGTGCTCACCTCCGCCGCCCACGAACGGAACCCGCCGTCGGTTATGCACTTCTCCGTGTCGGTGCCGGTGACCCCCGCGCTCGTGGCCAGCGACAGCAGCGTGTCGCTGCTGGGCGGAGAGCCGGCCGCGGTCGCCGTCAGCATCGCGTCGAGATAGTCCCAGGCGACGTCCGGCTCGGTGTCGGCGACGCAGCCGAACGCGGCCACCGCGGCGATGCCGACGTCCGAGTTGCCGAATGCGACGGGATGCAGCTCCACCGTGACCGCCGACTCCTCGAGATACGTGACGAGCGAACTGGCGTTGGTCGACCAGAACGTCGCCGAGGCGGCGTCCGTCGGGTCGAGATACAGCTGGATGTCGAGCACGCCCGTCGAGGTGTAGTCGGAGGTGTTGACCGTCGGCTCGTCGCCCCACGCCAGCGCCGCGGTCGACGCCGCCGCATAGGTCGACCCGTCGCCGGAGCCCTCCTCCAGCAACCCGTCGCTGAGCATGTTCTGCGGCCCGCGCATGCCCTCGCGCACCTGCGCCACCACGACCACGACCACGACCACGAGCACCGCGGCGGCGGCGATCGGACCCACGGTCCAGCCGACGATCCGGCGGCGCCGGCGTGAGATCGCCGCGCGTTCCCGCTCCTCGCGCGCGTACTCGCGCTGCAGCTCGCGGCGCTCCTTCTTCGACAGCTCGCGCGCCCACGACCGGTCCAGTCTCGTCTTAGCCTTAGCCACGTGGCCTCCCGCCCGTCAGGGTAACGGGCTGCGTCCGCCGTCGCGTCAACGACGCCTATGAGCGGGCGATGAATCCGTACGGCCGCGGATCCGCCGCCACGGGTCGCCGGCTCCGGCCCGTCGCGCCCTGTCAGCGGAAATCCCGCGAGCGGTGCGGCACGGCGATCCGCAGGTCTTCGAAGCGGTCGGCGACGACGTTCGCGACGCCTTCGGCCGAGCGCTCCAGCATCCCCCGCACGACGAGCGCCGGCGCATCGCGTGCGAGCCGGCGGTGGCGGTTCCACACCCCGACCGAGCAGATCACGTTCACGAGACCGTGCTCGTCCTCGAGGTTGAGGAAGGTGATGCCGGATGCCGTCGCCGGCCGCTGCCGATGGGTCACCAGCCCCGCGACCTCGATGCGCCGCCCCGCCTCGTGCGTACGCACCCGGGCGGAGGTGAGCACGCCGCGCGCGTCGAGCGCGTCCCTGTAGTGGGCCAGCGGATGGTCATCGGTCGACAGGCCGGTCGCCCACAGATCGGCGGCGAGCAGCTCGTAGGCCGACGGGTCGCCGAACAGCGGCGGCTGCACGGCCGTCACCGAGTCGGGCAGGTACTGCGCCCGGTCCTCGGCGGCGGAGCCCGCCAGCCAGATCGCCTCGCGCCGGCTCAGCCCGAAGCACTCGAACGCGCCCGCCGTGGCGAGGGCCTCGAGATGGGCGGTGGCCAGGTCGGCGCGCCGCACCAGGTCGCGCAGGTCGCGGTACGCGCCGCCGCGGTCGCGTTCGGCGACGATGCGGGTCGCGACCTCGGCACCGATGCCGGTGACCTGCCCGAGGCCCAGCCGCACCGCGAAGGCACCGTCGCGGCGGTGCGCAGCGGACTCGTCCGGGGCGTCCGGGCGGAACTCCCCCGGTTTCGGCTGCGCCCGGTGCGCACAGCCCTCCAGCCCGGTCGGCGCGCGGCGCCCGGCGGCATCCGCCGGCTCCAGCCCTGCCTGTGCGCCGGAGCGCTGCAGATCGGGACGGCGCACCTCGACGCCGTGCCGGCGCGCGTCGGCGGTGAGGGTCGCCGCGGAGTAGAACCCCATCGGCTGCGCCCGCAGCAGGCCGGCCAGGAACGCGGCCGGGTAGTGCAGCTTCAGCCACGAAGACGCGTAGACCAGGAGCGCGAACGACAGGGCGTGCGACTCGGCGAACCCGAAGTTCGCGAACGCCTGGATCTTCGCGTAGATCGCGTCGGCCTCCTCCTCGTCCAGGCCGTGCGACGCCATCCCGGCGTACAGCTTCTCGCGGATGCTCTCGATCCTCTCCAGCCCCCGTTTGGAGCCCATCGCCCGTCGCAGCAGGTCGGCATCCGCCGCGGAGAGGTCGCCGATGACCATGGCCATCTGCATGAGCTGCTCCTGGAAGATCGGGATGCCGAGGGTCCGTTTGAGCACCTCCTCCAGCTCGGGATGCGGATAGGTCACCGGCGAGGGCTCCGTCACCCGCTCTCCTCTCCGCCTGCGCGCCGTCTGCTCCGCGAGCTTCTCTTTGCGGCGCACGAAGGGATGCACCGCCCCGCCCTGGATGGGCCCGGGCCGGATGAGCGCGATCTCGATCGCGAGCTCGTAGAACTCGCGGGGGCGCAGCCGCGGCAGCAGCCCCATCTGCGCACGCGACTCCACCTGGAAGACCCCGATGGCATCGGCCCGGCACAGCATGTCGTAGACCGCGGCCTCCTCCTTCGGGATCGTGTCGAGGTCCCACTCCTCCCCCGTCGCGCCGCGGATCAGGTCGAAGCAGTGCTGCAGGGCCGCCAGCATCCCCAGTCCCAGCAGGTCGAACTTCACGAGCCCCATCCAGGCCGCGTCGTCCTTGTCCCACTGGATGACGGTGCGGTCTTTCATGCGGGCGTGCTCGATCGGCACGACCTCGCCGACCGGGCGCTCGGTGAGCACCATGCCGCCGGAGTGGATGCCGAGGTGCCGTGGCGCCCCCAGCAGCTCGATCGCGTAGGCGATGACCTGCTCGGGGATGTCGTGGCCCGGGGCCGAGGCGATGTCGGATCCCCTCCCCACGCCCCCTCCACCCAGCGCTGACGCGCTGTGCGTGGCCTCCGGGCGCGTGTGCCCGCGCTCCACCTGCTTCGACCAGGCGTCCTGCTGGCCCGGCGAGTAGCCCAGCGCGCGGGCCATGTCGCGCACCGCGTTCTTCGGGCGGTACTGGATGACGTTCGCGACCTGCGCGGCCCGCTCCCGGGTGTACGTCTCGTAGACGTACTGGATGATCTCCTCCCGGCGGTCGGAGTCGAAGTCGACGTCGATGTCGGGCTCCTCGTCGCGGATGCTGGAGAGGAACCGCTCGAACGGCAGGTCGTAGCCGATCGCGTCGACCGCGGTGACACCCAGCACGTAGCACACGGCGCTGGCCGCCGCCGACCCCCGCCCCTGGCACAGGATGCCTCGATCCCGGGCTTCGCGGACGATGTCGTGCACGATGAGGAAATAGCCGGGGAAGTCCTTCTGCTCGATGACGTCGAGCTCGCGCTCCAGGCGCCGCCGGTGCCCCTCGGGCAGACCGGGATACCTCCGCGCCGCGCCCTCCCACACGAGCTCCCGCAGGTACGACATGGGGGTGTGCCCCTCCGGCACCTCCTGCCTCGGCAGGGCCGGACGCACCCGGCGCAGCGGGAAGGCGAGCTCGTCGGCCAGGGCCACGGTGCGCGCCACCGCTCCGGGGTAACGGGCGAACCGCTCGGTCATCTCGGCGCCGGAGCGCAGGAACGCGCCGCCGTGGGCGGGCAGCCAGCCGTCGAGCTCGTCCAGGCTGCGGTTCGCCCGCACCGCGGCGATCGCCGCCGCCAGCATCCGTCTCTCCGGAACCGCGTAGTGCACGTTCCCGGTCGCGAGCACCGGCAGGCTCCGGTCGGCGGCCAGCGCCGCGAGCACGTCGTTGTCGCGGGACGCCGTCGGCTCGCCGTGGTCGAACAGCTCGACCTGCACGGCGTCCGGCCCGAACAGGTCGACGAGCAGGTCGAGCTGCTCGGCCGCCGCGCCGGGGCCGGAGGCGGCGAGCGCCTGGCGCACGGCGCCTTTGCGGCATCCGGTCAGCACGGCCCAGTGCCCGCCCGCCCGCTCGGCGAGCTCGCGCAGATCGTAGACCGGGCGCCCCTTCTCGGCCCCGCGCAGCTGGGCGGCGGTGAGCGCTCCCGCCAGCCGGTGGTAGCCCTCCTCCTGCCGGGCGAGCACCAGCAGATGGGTGCCGGCCGGATCCGTCCCGCCCTTCTGGGGCGCGGGCAGGCCGAGCGAGAGCTCGGCGCCGAACATGGTCCCCACCCGACGGTGCTCGGCCGCCTCGGCGAGACGCACGATGCCGTAGAGGCCGTCGTGATCGGTCACCGCGAGCGCGTGCAGTCCGAGCCGCTCGGCCTGCTCCACCAGCTCCTCCGGGGAGGAGGCCCCGTCGAGGAAGGAGTAGGAGCTGTGCGCATGCAGCTCCGCGTAGGGCACCGCATCCGCGGGCGGTGCGATCTGCTCGCCCACGTACGGCCCGCGTCTGTGCGAGAACGCCGGGCTGTCGCCGCCGTCGACGCCCGGCGGCCGCGGACGGCGGCTCTCGCTGAGAAGGCGTTCCAGCTGCGACCACGGCACCGACGCCCCGTTGCTCCAGCCCATCAGTCGTACCGCGCTTCCGCCGCCCACTCCCCGTCGGAGGTGAAGAGCAGCCAGGCCTGCTGCGCCTCGTCGACGACCTGGAACCGGTGCGCGAGGCGGCGGCGCGCCGCATCCCATTCCCGCTCGATGACCGGCCAGGGCCCCGCCCACGACTCGACCGCCCGCATCCGCCCGTCGACGACGAGCCGGGCGGGCGACGCCGAGAGCCCTCCGCGGTCGTCGACGGTCACCGGTGTGCCGTCGGATGCCGTCACCCGCGCCACCCGCGGCTGCCCGAACACAGTCGCCGGCAGCGGCGGCGGCAACGATCCCGGCCACGGGCGGTCGGCCGGCCGCTCGGTCGTGACGCGATCCCCCCACGGCACGAGCACCTGCCGTTCGCCGAGCCACCGGCCGCCGCCGACGGCAGCGGTGAGCACCCCGCGGTGCCCGAGCATCGCCTGCACCCGCGAGAGCGCGTGGTGCACCCGCTCCTGCCCGCCCCCGCCGAACAGCGCCGGGACATGGCCGGCGGCGGCGTCCACCGCCTCCGGCGCGATGCGCACCCGGCTCACGCCGCTGCGCAGCGCCGGGGCCTCGGCGAGCTGCCATCGCACCCGGTCGACCACGGCGGAGGCGTCGAAGGCGCCCGGATGCAGCCACACGCGCTCGCTCCGCTCCCCGAGCTCGGTCTCCAGCTCCACCCGCAGCTCGGTGCACACGAGCCGCTCGGCGTCGAGCCGGGCGATGAACTCGGAGGCGGCGATGCGCACGCCGAAGGCCACCTGCTCGGCCAGCTCCACCGGGGGGTCGAAGCAGGTCTCCCGATCGAGCTCGGGCGGCGGCACCCGCGGCGTGACCCCGCGCGGGTCTTCGCCCGCGGCGAGCGCGTGCAGACGTGCGCCCCGCTCTCCCAGGCGTTCGCGCACCCGTTCGACCGGCAGCCCTGCGAACCCGCCGAGCGTGTGGACGCCGAGCCGCGCCAGCAGGTGCGCCAGTGCGGCGTCGTCGAGCACGGTGGCCGGCAGCGGGGCGAGGAAGGACGCGGCCTGCCCCGCCGGCACGATCGTCACCGGCTGCGACGGGGCGGTGCGACGGGCGGCGTGCTCGGCGGCGAACGGCCCGTCGGCCACTCCGGCGCGCACGTCGACGACCCCGAGACCCGCGAGCGTCTCGCGCAGCACCGCGGCGGCCTCCTCCTCACCGCCGTAGAAGCGCGCCGGACCCCGTGCCTTCACCGCACACAGGCCGGGACGCAGGATCTGCACGTGCGGCGCCCGCTCTTCGAGCGCCGCCACCAGCGGGGCGAAGAGCCGGTGGTCGCGGGCCGTGTCGGCGGCCACAACCCGCACTCCGGCGCAGTGGGCCTGCGCGTCGCGCCGACGCTGCCCGCGCCGCACGCCCTCGGCGCGGGCGGCGGCCGAGCAGGCCGCGACGACGTTCCCCTCGAGCACGACGACCGGTTCGCCCTCGGCCGTCGCGCCCTCGCGCTCGAGGGCGACGACCGGCCAGTCCGGGCACCACACCACGAGGCTGCGCACGCCCATCTCATCCCACCGCCCGCAGGGGCGCGGGCAGCGGCACGGGAGCGACGCCAGGCTCCCGCCCGGCCCCGGCCCCGGCCAACGATCCCATCGGGCCGGGCAGCAGCATCCGTGCCCGACGGGGCGCCGCGGACCGCCGGGATCGCACGCTGACGGTCACCTCGCGCTCGGCGAGGCGACCGTGGCCCCGCCCGAGCCCGCTCCAGCGCGGGTCGGAGATCTCGAGCACCGCCTCGGCCCGGGGCCAGTCGCCCTGCACGATCAACGCGGCGCCGCGGTCGCGCAGCCGGGCCTGCAGACGGGAGGCCTCCGCATCCGTGGCCCGCCCCCCGGGACGCACCGCGACGATCGTCATGACCTCGGCCAGGGTCGCGGCGACGGCCACCCACCGCGGTCCCGGCTCGGGCACCAGCACGAGCCGGTCGAGCACGACCCCGTGGCCGACGGCGGCCTCGGCGCCGAGATCGGGCATGCCCACCGTCGCGCACCACGACCCGGCACACGTGGGCCGAGCCAGCAGCGACAGCAGCAGGCCGGACGACCCGGCCGACGGCGCCAGCGCGTAGGCGCAGCCGGCCCGCAACCCGCCGTCCGGCAGCAGCTCGGCGAGCATGGGCGGCACGGGCAGCATGGCCGCCTCCAGCCGTCGCCCCTGCATGCGCTCGAGCTGCGCCCGCAGACGGTGCAGCTGTGCCGCCTGCTGCGCCTCTTCTCGCACGATCGCCCTCATCCCGACAGACTAGAACTTATGTTCTATCTCATCAACGTCAGGATTCGAACCTAATCCCCCCTCCCGACATCCCCCACTCCCGCTGTTCGTCTCCGTCGAAATGCACGCCACAGGTCCCCGAGACCGCACGTTGACGGAGACGAACCGGGCGACGCGGGACGCGGGCGGACACGGGGCGCACAGGGCGACGCGGGACGCGGGCAGACACAGGGCACGCGGGGCGACGCGGGGGCGAGGACGCGCGGGGCGCAGGGGTCAGGCGGCGAGGGCCAGGTACGGCTCCCAGCGCGGGTCGGCGCGCTCGGTGCCGCGCACGCTCCACTGCGGGCCGCGCGGCGGGCGCGGCGCCCAGCGCAGGGACCACGACATCTCCTGCGGGGTGCGGTCCCCCTTCACGTTGTTGCAGCGCAGGCAGCAGGCCACGAGGTTCTCCCAGGTGTCCTTGCCGCCTCGCGACCGGGGCATCACGTGGTCGATCGTGGTGGCCGCCTTCCCGCAGTACGCGCAACGGTGCCCGTCGCGACGCAGCACTCCCCGCCGGGTGACCGGCACGTGCCGGGCGCCGGGGACGCGCACGTAGCGGGTGAGGATGATCACCGCCGGCCGCTCATAGGCGCCGCGGGCGCCCCACACCGGGTCCCCCTCGACCTGCTCGATGATCGTGGCCTTCTCGTTCATCACGAGCACGAGCGCCCGCTTGAAGGAGACCACAGCCAAGGGCTCGTAGCCCGCGTTCAGCACCAGGGTGCGCATTCCATGTTGTCCTCTCGAATGGCCGGGACGGCTTCGCGGTTATTCGATGCGACGTCGGCGATCCGCGGAGGGCATGAAAAAGGCGCTGTCCGCAGACAGCGCCTGGGAGCGCACGGGGATCCCGTGGCATCCGCTCACATGCCGGAGGACGAGCAGGCCCAGAGCATCCCTGGTTCGGATGCGTGGCGTGCTTCCCATCGGCGACCTCCGCTTCACTCAGCGTCGAGTCACAGGGTAACCCACCGGGACACGCCCGGGATGCAAGTGCGGTGAACGTCCGATGACGTGTCGTCAGCCGGCGTTCTGCTCGAGCCAGGCCAGCGGGTCGACGATCGTGCCGTTGATGTGCACCTCGAAGTGCAGGTGGTTCGCCGTCGCGTTGCCGGTCATGCCCATCAACCCGATCAGCTGGCCGGCCGAGACGGTCTCGCCGACGGTGGCGATGATGGAGCTCATGTGGGCGTAGACGGTGACGACGGACTGCCCGTCGATGGTGCTCTCCAGGAAGACCACGTTGCCGTAGTCGCCGTAGTAGCCGGCCTTGGTCACCGTGCCCGCCGCCGCCGCGTACTCGTAGGTGCCGGAGGCGCCGAGCAGGTCGACGCCGTCGTGCGTCGAGCTGAGGCCGCGGCCGATCGTGATCGTGGACATGTCCAGCGGCCAGCGCACCTCGCCGCTGCCGGGGGCGACCATGCTCAGGTCGACGGAGGTGGTGGTCGTCGTCGTCGACGTGGAGGATGCCGCGGCCGCCGCCGCTGCTGCCGCAGCCGCCTCCGCCGCCTTCTGCGCGGCGAGCTCGTCGGCGGTTGTGGCGGAGTAGCTGCTACGGGACAGACCGGTGGCGTTCACGTCGGAGTCCACGACCAGCGACTGCGCATCGTCGGCGGCCAGCTGCTCGACGGTCGTGGCGCTCGAGACCGGGTTGAAGGCGGCGTAGGCCGGCAGGGCGACGGTGGCCACGAGTCCCCCGACCATCGCGACGACCACGACGCTGCGCGCCGACTGGACGACGCGGCGGCGTCCGGTCGGACGCTTCTCGGCGCGCACGACGACGCCGGCCGCACGGGCCGACTGGCGCAGGCTCCGACGGCTCGCCGGAGCCGCCGACGCGTCGGCGTGCTCGGGGGCGGTGCGCGAGTCGACCTGTTCAGCCAAAATGTCCTCCGGCGCCTCCGCGCCCGAGCGCCGGCTCGTCGGCACTCGGTGTTCTCGGGGCACGATGTGCGGGTGTCACCGCTGCGGACGACGAGCCGATGAGGCGATCCGTGCGGGGTCCGACGGCCGACTTGGGGCCTGCGAACGGGTCCCAGGCTACCGGAAGGTCACGGATAAGTCACACCTCGGCGCCGCTGCGCAGGCGGTTCCCAGCCTCACCTCACCGGCACGGACAGACGCGTCAGTCGTCGAGGAGGAAGATGTGCGCGGCGACCTCGACGGGCAGCTCGAGCCCCTCCTCGTTCCCGTCCATCTGCACCAGCACATAGCCCTCGCTGTACTGGAACACGCCCGTCGCGCCGGGCACGACTCCCGCCCCCCGGAGCTGTTCGAGCAGCTCCGGGTCGACCTGCGCGGGCTCGGCCAGCCGGCGCACGGTGCCCGTGATCGCCCCGTCGCTGTCGTCGAGGCGGCGAACCAGGCCGATCACCCCCTCTTCGAAGGTCGCGGTGGGCAGATCGCCCAGCTGGTCCAGGCCCGGGATGGGGTTGCCGTAGGGAGACTCGGTGGGGTGCCCGAGAAGCTCCACGAGTCGGCGCTCGACCTGCTCGCTCATGACATGCTCCCAGCGGCAGGCCTCCTCGTGCACGTAGGCCCAGTCCAGCCCGATCACATCCGAGAGCAGCCGCTCGGCGAGCCGGTGCTTGCGCATGACGTCGACGGCCTTGTGGCGTCCGGTGTCCGTCAGCTCCAGGGTGCGGTCGTCGGAGACGACGACGAGACCGTCGCGCTCCATCCGCCCGACCGTCTGCGACACCGTGGGGCCGGAGTGCCCCAGCCGCTCGGAGATGCGCGCGCGCAGCGGAGTGATGTTCTCCTCCTCGAGTTCGAGGATCGTGCGCAGGTACATCTCGGTGGTGTCGATGAGGTCGGTCATGGTGCTCCTCGAGCGAAGGGGGCCGGCCCCGCCAGCCTATGCCACCGGGGCACTCCGGGGGCGGTTGCGCACGCACGCGGGCACGGGGGCCGGACCATAGGATGGAGGCCATGCCCCACGTCGTCCTTCCCCGTGAGATCCTGCCCGTCGACGGCCGGTTCGGGTGCGGCCCCTCCAAGATCCGCCCGGCTCAGCTCGAGGCCCTCGCCGGTCCCGGCGCGGCGATCCTGGGCACCTCGCACCGGCAGGCTCCGGTGAAGGGGCTCGTGGGCAGCGTCCGCGCCGGCCTGGCCGATCTGCTCCGGCTGCCCGACGGCTACGAGATCGTCGTCGGCAACGGCGGCTCGACGGCGTTCTGGGACGCCGCGGCGTTCGGGCTGATCGAGCGCCGCGCACAGGGCCTGGTCCACGGCGAGTTCGGCGGCAAGTTCGCCGCCGCGGCGAAGGCCCCTTGGCTGGAGGCCCCCGACGTGCGCACGGCCGAGCCCGGCTCGCGCGCCGTGCCCGAGGCCGTCGAGGGCGTCGACGTGTACGGATGGCCGCACAACGAGACCTCCACCGGCGTGGCCGCGCCGGTCGAGCGCGTCCACGGCGACGAGGGCGCGCTGACGGTCATCGATGCGACCAGCGCCGCGGGCGGCATCGACGTCGACATCTCCGAGGCCGACGTCTACTACTTCGCGCCGCAGAAGAACCTCGGCTCCGACGGCGGCCTGTGGTTCGCCGCCGTGTCGCCGGCCGCGATCGAGCGGATCGAGCGGATCGCCGCGTCCGGCCGCTACATCCCGGAGTTCCTGAGCCTCAAGAACGCGCTGGACAACTCGCGTCTGCAGCAGACGCTGAACACCCCGGCGGTGGGCACGCTGCTGCTGCTGGACGACCAGCTGCGCTGGATCGCGGAGAACGGCGGGCTGCGGTGGGCCGATGCCCGCACCCGCGAGTCGTCGCAGGCCCTGTACGACTGGGCGGAGGCCTCGGCGGTGGCGACGCCCTTCGTCGCCGAGGAGGCCGACCGGTCGCCGGTCGTGGTGACGATCGACTTCGCCGAGGACGTGGATGCCGCGGCCATCGCGGCCAGCCTGCGCCACAACGGCATCGTCGACACCGAGCCCTACCGCAAGCTCGGCCGCAACCAGTTGCGCATCGCGACGTTCGTCTCGATCGAGCCGGACGACGTGCGCCGGCTCATCCGCTGCGTCGACTACACGCTCGAGAACCTCTGAGGACACGCCTCCGGCACGCAGGAGAAATCCGCTAGGCAGGATGATCCGCGGGGCAGACGTCCTGCCTAGCGGATTTCTCCTGCTCAGCGGATGCCGTCAGGAGGCGCCGGGATGCCGTCAGGCCTCGTCGCGGTCGGCGTCATCGTCGAGCTCGTCGATGTCCACGCCGTCCACATCTCCGGAGTGCAGGATCGGCGAGCCGTCGGCGTCGAAGTCGGCGGCGTCCAGGTCGTCGAAGTCGTCGTCGAGGTCCTCGTCGTCTTCCAGGTCGTCGAGATCCGCCCCGTCGAGGCCGTCGGTCTCGCCCTCGTCGCCGCCATCGGCCACGGCCGCGGCCTCGGCTGCTGCGGCCTGCTGCGCGCGGTACTCGGCCAGGCGCACGGCCCACGGCACCCAGTCCGGGGCGACGAGGGCGGTCTCGCCGGGGAGCAGCTCGACCTCGAGCACCGTGGGCTCGGCGTCCTCGAGCGCAGCCAGCGACACCGTCCAGAACCACCCGGGGTAGCCGGGCAGCGTCGTCTCGAACCGCAGCGAGACCACGCCGCCCGCCTCCAGCGCGTAGTCGGCCGGCGCACCGACGGTCGCGGCGGGCGTGATCTCGCGCAGCGCCGCCAACGCCAGGTCGTGCGCGGCGAGCAGCCGCTCGTCGGGGACGAGGGGGCCGGATGCCGGGACGGCCGTCGGCGCGCCCGCCGACTCAGGCGTCGAGCTCATCGGCGACCTTGCGCAGCACCGCGGCGACCTTCTTCGCATGCCCGCCGCTGGGGTAGCGGCCGTGACGCAGGTCGCCGCCGATGCCGTCGAGCAGCCCCACGAGGTCTTCGACGATGACCGCCATGTCGTCCGCGGGCTTGCGCGCGCGCTTGGCCAGGCTGGGCGGCGCGTCGAGCACCCGCACCGACAGCGCCTGCAGGCCGCGCTTGCCGTCCGCGACGCCGAACTCCAGCCGCGTGCCGGGCTTGACCGAGGTGACGCCGGAGGGCAGTGCCGTGGCGTGCAGGAAGACGTCCTGGCCGTCATCGGAGGAGATGAAGCCGAACCCCTTCTCCTCGTCGTAGAACCTGACCTTGCCGGTGGGCATGACAACCTCGCTGGATGATGGCCCGGACGCGGGCGCCGTGGAACGGACGATCGATGGATCCCTTCTCCAGCCTAGGGCACGAGCCACGGACACGGCGAGGAGGCCCGTGCTCAGGGAGTAGAGTGAGCGGGATGAGCAAGCCCGCTGCCGACGACGTGCCGGTCCGCCCGATCGACCGGATCTTCGCGACGATCGCGCTCGGCCTGCTTCTCGTGTCCATCCTCTGCTTCTTCAGCATCATGATCGGCACCGCCGCCGGCGCCGAGTTCGGCACCGGGGTGTGGCCGATCGTCGGCGTCGTGACCTACGTCGCGCCGATCCTCGCGTTCGTGTTCATGCTCACGGTGCTGATCCGATCCTTCGTGCGCAGGGCCCGGGCGAACCGCGCCCGCTGACCGGTGACCGGCACCTCCGACGCACGAACGCTGGCGGCGGCGCTGGCGGAGAGCGACGATGCGGCCCTGGCGCAGCTCTTCGCACGTCGCGGGGTCTCGCCCGAGGCCGGCTGGCACGACTTCTTCGACGCCGCCGATGCGCTGCTGTCCACAGCGTCCATCGACCGCGCCCTGACCGCGCTGCCCGGCGACGCGGTCGACGCGCTGCGGCACGCGAGACCGGACGCCGACACCGCGGGCTGGATGCTGGCCGCTCCCGACGGCACGCCCTACGCCGCCGTCGCCGCGCGACTGGCCGAGCGGCTGGCCGCCGC
>JASGDW010000044.1:0-5428 GCA_047606965.1 Microbacterium sp. | reverse complement strand
GTGCGGCCCTCCTCCTTCAGCGCCCGCAACACACGCGCCACCACGTCCTCGTAGACCAGCGCGCTGTGCACCGGGACGCCGCCGGCGAACGCCCCCATCACGGGACGCGGACGCAGCGCCGTACGGCACCGCTCGCACAGCGCGGTGTCCGGCGCACCGCAGCCGGCGCAGTCGACCGGCAGCAGGAAGGCCGCGGCGTCCGCCACCGCCTCGCGCCAGAACCGCGTCCGCCCGCCCATCCGCACACCGTGGCACACGGCGCGCCCCCGCCCGCGCGCAGGGGCGGGCCGGTGGACGACCGCACCGCCGCGCGGGCCTGGGGAGGAGCGGTCAGCCGGGACTTCCCTGTTGCACCGCGAGCACCGTGACCCCGCTGGCCACCTCGACCCAGGTCGACGACCTGCGCATGTAGAGCGAGCCGTCCGCGCCCAGCAGGCGCACGCTGTCCTCGCTGTTGGTGCCTGCCAGCGACACCGCCGAGACCGGCACCGAGAGCGTGTCACCGGCCCCGCCGACGGGCGCGTCCAGGAACATGCTGGTCGTGCCCGCCGAGACGACGCCCACCGAGGCGTCGTCGAGCCATCCGACGTCCACCCCGCCGTCGGGCAGCTGCGCCAGCACCACCGGCTCGCCCAGCGCACTCGGCGTCCCGTCCGTGTCGCGGATGACGCCTGCCACCGCGAGCACCGTCGTCGATCCGTACGAGACCACCGCCGCCATCCGGGTGCCGTCGCGGGAGACCTGCATCGCGCCGATGGCGGTCGCGCCGCTCCAGGCCCCCGCGATCGCGATCACGGTCCCGGCGGTGGTGGTCGCCTGCACCGCGGACGGCGTCCCGGACGGCACGGACCAGATGTTGCCCGAGGGGTCGATCGTCGGCGCGAGCACGCCCGCGCGGGAGTCGACCACGGTCGTGGAACCGTCGGCGAGCACACGCACCGCGCTCCCGCCCGCGAGCACCGCCGCGCTCTGCAGGTCGGCGGCCGTCTCGATCGCCGACGGCGCCAGTGCGACGACCGCGTCGGAGAGCCCGGTGATCGTGGTCACCGTGCCCGAGGAGAGGAACCCGAACCCGGCGTCGCCGAGCACGAGCGGCCGGGTCGCGTCGACCTTGGTGGACGCCGTGGTCACCGTGGACGCGTCGATCGCCGAACCGTCCACCAGCATCTGCACGCTCGTCACGCCCGCCGTGGCGAGACTGGCCGACAGCTGGGTCTGCATGCGTTTGAGCGTCAGGTCGTCGGCGCTGAGCGCCTCGTCGCTGAGCTCGGCCTGCGCGACCCCGCCGCTGACCGGCACCGCCGGGGTCAGGGTGACGCCGGCGGGGAACGCGGTGACCACCGAGGCGGCGAGCCAGCTGGCCGGCGTGCCGTTCACGAGCGCCGTCGCGATGCGCCCCACCGCGTTCACCGTCGGGAACCAGCGCACATCGGGCACCAGATACGTCCAGGTCGGGTCGAAGTACATGACCTCGTAGGAGTGGAAGACGCTGGCGAAGAGGTCCTCGTCCATCAGCAGCCCCGCGGGCGCGTCGACGATGCGCCACTGCCCGTCCTCCTGCTGCGCCAGCCGGTAGGTGAGGGTGATCGTGCCGCCCTCGGTGGGCGTGTACGTGCCGGCGTCGTCGACCGTGGCGACGGGCGTGACCTGCACGCTGACCGTGCCGTCGTCGGCGACCGTGTACTGGCGGTCGGCGAACACGTCGACGACGACGGAGGCCTGCGGGTTCCAGTCGGCGCGATAGTCGGTGGCCAGGAAGGACCGCGCGATCGCCCAGGACCCGTCGGCGCTGGTGCCCTCGGGGCTGGAGGCCGCGGTGATGAAGCCGTCGACGATCTGCTCCGGCGAGGCGTCCGTCTGCGGGCCGTCGGGACGGAAGTCGAACGACGGCTCGTCCTCGCTGCTGGTCGCGGACTCCCCCGCCTGCACGGAGCCGGAGGTCGGCAGCCCCGCGCATCCGGCCAGCGCGAGCGCCAGCAGGACGCACACCACGGCGCGCGGCGTCCTTCTCACGGCTCCTCCCTCGCGACCGCCGGCAGATCGATCGGCGCCGTGCCCGCGAGCGCGTCGGTGCCGGCCCGCGCCGGGTCGATCGGCACGGGCGGCACGAGGATCTGCGCATCGGGCCGCCGCGGCAGTGTCAGCACGAAGTTGCTGCCCTGGCCCGGCTCGCTCCACACCGACAGCGTGCCGCCGTGCAGCTTCGCGTCGCCGAGCGAGATCGACAGCCCCAGGCCGGTGCCGCCGATGGTGCGCTTGCGGGACGGGTCGGCGCGCCAGAAACGGTCGAAGACCCGCTCGGCGTCTGCGGGGCCCATGCCGAGGCCGTGATCGCGGACGCCGATGGCCACGGCGTCCTGGTCGCTGTCGACCGTGACCACGATCGGCCGGCCCTCGCCGTGCTCGATCGCGTTGCCCAGCAGGTTGCGGACGATGCGGCGCACGCGCCGCGGGTCCATGTCCACCGGCGAGTAGCCGCCGGGCGCGACCAGGCGCACCTCGCTGCCGTGCTGCTCGGCCAGCTGCTGCATCGAGGCGATCACGTCCTCGGCCAGATGGGCGAGGCTCGTGGCCTCGACCTCGAGGTCGACCGAGCCCGCGTCATAGCGGCTGATCTCCAGCAGATCGCCCAGCAGCTCCTCGAAGCGCTGCACCTGCGCGTGCAGCAGCTCCGCGGCGCGCGCGGTGACCGGGTCGAAGCGGTCACGGTCGTCGTGGATCACGTCGGCGGCCAGCCGGATCGTGGTCAGTGGCGTGCGCAGCTCGTGCGACACGTCTGACACGAACCGCTGCTGCACGAGCGACAGCTCGGCCAGCTCATGGATCTGGGTCTGGATGCTGTCGGCCATCGCGTTGAACGAACGTCCGAGGGTCGCGATCTCGTCCTCGCCGTGCACCGCGACCCGCACGTCGAGCCGGCCCCGGGCGAGCTCCTCGCTGGTGTGCGCGGTCTCGCCGATCGGCGCCGTGATCGAGCGCACCACGAACCAGCAGATGCCGGCGATGATGAACACGAGCGCGACGCCGACGATCCACAGCGTGCCGTGCACGAAGCCGAGGGTCTGCGCCGCGGACTCCATGTCGTAGGCGATGTACAGCTCGTACGCGCCGACGCCGGGGACGTTCAGCTGCTGGCCCACCACGATGCCCGGCACCCTCGAGCCGTCGTCGGCGGTCAGGGTGATCGACTGCCACCACTGCAGGGCGGCGTCGCTCTGCACCTTCGCGCGCAGCTCGGAGCTGATCGCGCTGTCCCAGTCGCCGCCCTGCGTGAACGGCACCGGCGCGTTCGCGGAGGGGCTCGTGTCCACGCGCATCACCGCGATGCGATCCGAGCCCGCCAGCCGGCTCAGCGCGGCGGAGACGCTCGCGAACACGTTGCGCACCTGGGCGGCGTCGCTCTGCACCGACGCGTCGAGCGTCTCCTGCGCGGCGGCGGTGGCGCGGCCGGCGGTGCTCAGCGCCTCATCGCGACGCGACTCGAAGAGGTCGTTCTGGATGGCCAGCGCCATCCAGATGCACGCGATGAGGATCGCCAGGCTCGAGGCGACGACCGTGATCACGACGGTGCGGAAGCGCAGCGACCGCCGCCACAGTCTCCCGATCCGCCCCGGCCAGGTACGCCAGTCGCGCAGCTCCTGCGCGAGCGCGGCCCCCCGGCCGGCCACGGCTCACACCACCGCGCCGGCGCGGTAGCCCACGCCGCGGACGGTCGTCACGATCTTCGGGTTGTCCGGGTCGGTCTCGACCTTCGCGCGCAGCCGCTGCACATGCACGTTCACCAGCCGGGTGTCGGCCTTGTAGTGGTAGCCCCACACCTGCTCGAGCAGCATCTCCCGCGAGAAGACCTGCTGCGGCTTGCGCGCCAGGGCCACGAGCAGCTCGAACTCGAGAGGCGTGAGCGGGATCGGCTCCTCCCCGCGGCGCACCTCGTGCGCGAGGACGTCGACGACGAGGTCGCCGATGCGCAGCGTCTCGGCCACGGCGACCGCGGCGGGCCGCAGCCGGGTGCGGATGCGGGCGACGAGCTCCTTCGGGTTGAAAGGCTTCACGATGTAGTCGTCGGCGCCCGACTCCAGACCGCGCACCACGTCGGCGGTGTCGGTGCGGGCCGTGAGCATGATGATCGGCACCCCGGACTCCGCGCGGATGCGGGTGCAGATCTCGATGCCGTCCATCCCCGGCAGCATCAGGTCGAGCAGCACGAGGTCCGGGTCCTCCGCGCGGAACGCGCCCAACGCGGCGTCCCCGTCGGCGCAGAACACGGCGTCGAAGCCCTCCGCGGCGAGCACGATGCCGATCATCTCGGCCAGAGCCGGGTCGTCATCCACCACGAGGATACGTGAACTCATCTGACGCGGGTTTCCTTTGCGGCTCGGGGACGGTCGCGGACGACCGGCGGACACCCCGGTGTTCACAGTAGTCCACGACCCGCGGGACGCCGCGGAGCTCCGCCCCCCTGGGCGCGACCCGGGACGAAATCTCCTCAGCATTCTCCCAGGCGCGCGCTAGGGTGACCGCGAAAGGAGGTCGTTCCATGAGCAGCAACGACCCACGTCCCGAGAGCCGGACCCCCGGCACACCGCTGGACCACACCCCCTCCCCGGCGGGGCCCTCCGTCGCCAAACGCCTCGCCGCCGAAGCGCTGGGCACCTTCGTGCTCGTGTTCGGCTCGATCAGCGCCGCGCTGTTCGCCGCCGACTTCGGCACCGGCGCCGGCGGCACCTCCCTCGGCATCGGCTTCGTCGGCGTCGCGCTCGCGTTCGGCCTCACGGTCGTCGCTGGCGCCTACGCCTGGGGTCCGATCTCCGGCGGCCACTTCAACCCGGCGGTGACGCTGGGCCTGGCCGCCGCGGGGCGCTTCCCGTGGCGGGACACGATCGGCTACATCGTCGCCCAGATCATCGGCGGCGCCGTGGGCACGACCGTCATCGTGCTCATAGGGCTGTCCGGGCCCGACGGCTGGCTGAGCACGGCGCAGGCCGGCGGATTCGCCAGCAACGGCTTCGGCGACCACTCGCCGGGCGGCTTCGGGCTCGGCGCGGCGATCGTCGCCGAGATCGTGTTCACCGCCGTGTTCGTGCTGGTGATCCTGGGGGTGACGCACGCGGCCCGCGGCACGACGTTCGCCGGGCTCGTGATCGGTTTGACCCTCACCCTCATCCACCTCGCGTCCATCCCGATCGACAACACCTCCGTGAACCCGGCGCGCTCGATCGCGACGGCGATCTACGGCGGCGGTGACGCCCTCGCCCAGCTGTGGGTCTTCATCGTGTTCCCGATCGTCGGCGGACTGATCGCGGGGTTCGCGAACCGGGCGCTGTTCGACCGCGCCCCGCGCTGATCCCCTCCCCGCTACGGGGATGGCCCCGCTCCTCGGCCGAGGAGCGGGGCCATCCCCCTGGGTGCGGCACGCCGCCGCCGGCGG
>JASGDW010000043.1:0-9429 GCA_047606965.1 Microbacterium sp. | reverse complement strand
GACCAGCGCAGCGGCGCCTCACTCCGGCGCGCCGCGAAACCGGAGCGCGAGCGCGCGGCGGCCGCGCTGCGCGAGCTGGAGAGAGCGATGCGCGCGCTCGCGGGCGGGCCCTCGAAAGGCGCCGACGCCTCCGCCCGCATCCATCCGACGGCGCTCGCGGCGACGACGCTGCTGGACGATCTGCCCGAGTTCTTCGACGGCCTCGCGCGACGGGCCGGCTCCGTCGTCGCAGTCGACGTCGGAGCCGACGACCGCGCCCGACACGACGCCTTCGCGCGGGCGGCCCTGATCTGGTGCCTGCGCCGGCCCGCGCTGCGCGACATCGGGCTGGCAACCTGGCTCGACGGCCCCGCCGCGGGCGATGCCGCACTGGAGGCGCAGCTGCGGTGGGAGGGAGGCCAGCCGTACTGCGAACGGATCGGCCGGCGCATGTCGGGCGAGGGCCCACAGCCGGATGCCGAGCGGTTACAGGCCGCGCTGGAGGCCTGCCGAGAGGCGGCGTCGGTCGCGCCGAAGAGCGCCCGTGCGGGGGCGCTGTCGGCGTGCGCATGGCTGTCGTGGGCGCTCGGGCGCATGACACACGCCGAGGTGTACGCACGTCACGCGGTGGGCATCGAGCCCGGGCACGGCATGGGCGGGATCGTGCTGGGCATGGTCGGCGCCGGCCATCTGCCGGACTGGGCGTTCCGGCGCCCGGGGACTACTTGACCAGCGGGAAGAGGATGGTCTCGCGGATGCCGAGCCCGGTGATCGCCATGAGCAGGCGGTCGATGCCCATGCCCATCCCGCCCATCGGCGGCAGGCCGTACTCCATCGCCCGCAGGAACTCCTCGTCGAGGCGCTGCGCCTCGTCGTCGCCGCGATCGGCGAGTTTCGCCTGCTCGACGAAGCGCTCGCGCTGCACGACCGGGTCGACCAGCTCGGAGTACCCGGTGGCCAGCTCGAAGCCCCGCACGTACAGGTCCCATTTCTCGACGACGCCGGGGATGGAACGGTGCTCCCGCACGAGCGGGCTCGTGTCCAGCGGGAAGTCCATGACGAAGGTGGGGCGCTCCAGCCCCTCTTTGACGAAGTGCTCCCACAACTCCTCGACGTATTTGCCGTGGGTCGCGACCCTGGCCGGCACCTCGAGGCCGACCTCGACGGCGAACGCGGCGAGCTCGTCGGTCGGGGTCTGCGGGGTGATCTCCCGCCCGGACGCCGCCGAGAGGGACTCGTACATCGAGATGCGGTCCCACTCGCCGCCCAGGTCGTAGACGGTGCCGTCGGCCCAGGTCACCTCGGTGGAGCCGGCCACGGCGATCGCCGCGTTCTGGATGAGCTCCTGGGTCAGATCGGCGATGCCGTTGTAGTCGCTGTAGGCCTGATAGGCCTCCAGCATCGCGAACTCCGGGCTGTGGGTGGAGTCGGCGCCCTCGTTGCGGAAGTTGCGGTTGATCTCGAACACCCGGTCGAGCCCGCCGACGACGGCCCGCTTGAGGAACAGCTCGGGGGCGATGCGCAGGTACAGCTCGGTGTCGAACGCGTTCGAGCGGGTGACGAACGGGCGGGCGGAGGCGCCGCCGTGCTGCACCTGCAGCATCGGGGTCTCGACCTCGATGAAGTCGTGACCGGCGAAGGTCTGCCGAAGCGAGGCGTTGACGGCGGCCCGTGCGCGCACCGTGGTGCGGGCCTGCGCGCGCACGATGAGGTCGAGGTAGCGCGAGCGCACCCGGCTCTCCTCGCTGAGGTCGGAGTGCAGGTTGGGCAGCGGCAGCAGCGCCTTGGCGGCGATGACCCAGTCGGTGACCATGACCGACAGCTCACCGCGACGGCTGGAGACGACCTCGCCGGTGACCGACACATGGTCGCCGAGGTCGACGAGCTCCTTCCACCGCGCCAGCGACTCCTCCCCCACCGAGGCAAGGGAGACCATCGCCTGGATGCGGCTGCCGTCGCCGGACTGGAGCGAGGCGAAGCAGAGCTTCCCGGTGTTGCGACTGAAGACGACCCGGCCCGCGACCGAGGCGACGACGCCGGTCTGTGCGTCCGGTTCGAGGTCGGCGAAGCGTGTGCGCAGCGCCGGGATGGTGTCGGTGACCGGGACGGCCACCGGGTAGGCGCCGCCGGCGGCATCCGCCCGCTCCGCGATGAGCCGCTCGCGCTTGGCCAGCCGCACCGCCTTCTGCTCGAAGACCTCCTCATCGACGGAATCGTCGGCGGGCGCGGCAGAAGAGGGCTGAGAGGTCATACGGGATGCTCCGGTGAGCGGTGGAAGGGGTCGGCGGTCAGTCTATCGGCGGTCGCTCGGCGAGCGCCTGGTCGACCGTGGAGCGCACGAGCGCCGACAGATAGGAGCCGGGGTTCTCGACGCCGATGCCGGCCAGCAGCGCGGTCGACTGCTGCACGATCGACCGGGAGAAGGCGGTCACGGTCTCGATCGCCTCCGCGTAGGCGGGCCGGTCCGCGTCGGCGACGACGACCGGCTCGCAGCCCATCTCGACCGCGAGCGCCTGCGCGATCGGCAGCACCGCCGCCGGGGCGGTGACCGCGGCGTAGGCGGCGTTCAGCTGCCGCAGATCGATGCTCGTGCCGGTGAACGCGATCGCGGGGTGCACGGCGAGCGGGATCGCGCCGGCGGCCGCGGCGGGCCCGAGCACCCCGATCCCGTACGCCGGGTCGGTGTGCAGCACGAGCTGCCCGACCTGCCAGGCGCCGAGCTCGGCGAGGCCGGACACGAGACCGCGCAGCTCGTCGTGCGGCACCGCGACCACGACGAGCTCGCTGCGGCGGACGACCTCGGTCGCCTCGAGCACGGGGACGCCGGGGAGCACGGCATCCACCCGGTCCTCGTCAGAGCCGCGCGTGATGCCGGTCAGGGCGTGACCTGCCCCGGCCAGGGCCGCGCCCACGACCGGGCCGACGCGGCCGGCGCCGATGATGCCCACTCCGAGCCGTCCGTCACGGTTCATCCGTCCTCCTCCGTGGTCGCGCCGTGCGCGACCGGATCCGCCCACCGATGGGACCGGTCCGCCTCGGCTTCCGCGACGGCGTCGCGCTCGGCATCGTCCCACACCCGCGCGGCCGCATCCCGGTCCACGACGCCGAGCACCCCGTCGTCAATGGTGGGACGGGGTGACGCCGGGCCCGGGGTCGTCCGGTCCGGGGCGGTCATCGTCGTCGTCCTTCCGGATGGTGCAGAGGTGCTCGGCGATCAGCGCGGCCACGAGCAGCCAGACGCTCGCCACGACCGTGGCGACGAGGGTGCCCATCGACTCCACCGGCGGGACGACGGGGCGGGTCAGCAGGAAGAGCAGCATCCCGATCACGGCGCCGCCCACCGCCGCCGCGACCAGGCTGGAGGCCTTCGCGAGCACCACGACGCGCACCGCCCGGAACGGGTCGATGTGCCCCTGTGCGCCGCGCAGCACCCGGCGGATGGGGATCGCGAAGGCGAGCACGACGACGCCGACGACGGCGAGCACGAGCGCCATCGAGATGCCGGGGGTGAAGGTCTCCGCGCCGGCGCTGGTCAGCAGCTGGTCGACGAGGAAGCCGACGCCCGCGCCGAGGACGGCGACGATGGCGAGCACGCCGGGGTTGGTGGTCTTCATCGCGTGGTCTCCAGGTCGGCGAGAAGTCGCGAGACGCGCCCGGCGCCGGGCAGCTCGGCCTCCGGGTCGAGGGCGAGCCAGGGACGCAGCACGAAGTCCCGCTCGGCGGCGCGGGGATGCGGGAGCGTCAGCCGGTCGGCGTCCGAGCGCACCTCGCCGTAGGCGATGAGGTCGAGGTCGAGGGTGCGATCGCCCCAGCGCTCGGCGCGGACGCGTCCGTGCCGGCGCTCGATGTCGTGCAGGCAGGCCAGCAGCACCGAGGGCGCGAGCCGGGTGCGCACGATCGCGACGGTGTTGAGGTAGGCCGGGGCGTCGGCATCCGGCCCTGCGGGGGTGAGGGCGATCGACGAGATCGGGGCGGCGATGCGCACGTCGTCGACCAGCGGCAGGGCGCGCAGCTCCACGGCCGCGGCCGCGATCGTGGCGGCGCGGTCCCCGAGGTTCGCGCCGAACGCGACGACGGCGGTCTGCGCGCGCAGGCCCTGAGCGAGGCGACGGCTCATGCCCTGCTCCGCTCGATCGTGACGGCGACGTCGCCGAACGGCACCGCGATCGGCGCCGACGGCTTGTGCACGGTGACCCGCACCGCCTCGACGAGCGGGCGGCCCAGCACGGCATCGGCGATGCGCTGCGCGAGCGTCTCGATGAGGTCGACCGGATCGCCCTCGACGATCGAGACGACCTGCTCGGCGAGCTCCCCGTAGTGCACGGTATCCGCGACGTCGTCGCTGCGGGACGCGGGGCGCAGATCGAGCGCGAGCTCGAGGTCGACGACGAACTCCTGGCCGTCGCGGCGCTCGTCCGCGTAGACGCCGTGGTGCCCCGTCGCCCGCACCCCGCTCAACGTGATCCGGTCGTCCCCCGCGCGAGACTGCGCATATGTCGCGCTCAACGGTCTTTCTCGTGACATACGTGCCGTCTCGCGTCCTCCGCTTCTCATGCTCCCTCCCGCCAGGCGGACTCGACCCGCAGCGCGTCGCGGCTCGAGCGCACGTCGTGCACGCGCACGGCCCAGGCGCCGTCGCGGGCGGCGAGCGCGCTGGTCACGGCGGTCGCCACATCGCGGCGATCGGGAGTGTCCTCGCCGATGGCCTCGCCCAGGAACCGCTTGCGGCTGGTCCCGATGAGGACCCGGTGCCCCAGGCCGGTCAGCTGCGGCAGCGCGCGGAGGATCTCCCAGTTCTGGGCTCCGCGCTTGCCGAACCCGATGCCGGGATCGAGGATCACGCGGGCCGGTGCGATGCCGGCGGATGCCGCGGCCTCGACGCGTCCGGTGAGCTCGGCGAGCACCTCGCGCACCACGTCGCGGTACTCGGCGCCCGCGTACATGTCCGCCGAGGGCCCGCGCCAGTGCCCCAGCACGACATCGGCGCCGCTGGCGGCGACAGCCGACAGCAGCTCCGGGTCCGCGAGCCCCCCGGAGACGTCGTTCACGATCCGGGCGCCCGCGGCGACGGCGGCGACCGCGGTGTCGGCGTTCATGGTGTCGACGCTCACGATGGCGCCGCCGGCCGCGAGCGCCGAGATCACCGGCAGCACGCGTTCCTGCTCGAGCGGCACCGGGACCCGTGACGCGCCGGGCCGGGTCGACTCGCCGCCGACGTCGAGCAGATCGGCGCCCTGCTCCCGCAGCCGCAGACCGTGGGCCACGGCGGCGTCCGGGTCGAGATAGCGGCCGCCGTCGCTGAACGAGTCGGGCGTCACGTTGACGACCCCCATGATCAGACAGCCCATCTGCGCCCCCCTCCGGGCCGGGGCACGACGCGCGAACACTTCATGCGCCGGATCCGATCAGGGCGATGAGCTCGGCGCGGGAGGCGGGGGAGGCAAGCTCCCCGCGGGCGGCGACCGTCACCGTCGTCGCATCCGGCTGCGTGGCGTCGCGCGCCGTCACGCACTCGTGCGAGGCGTCGAGCACGACGAGGACGCCGCGGGCGTCGAGCGCGCCGTCGATCACGTCGGCGATCTGCTCGCCGAGCCGCTCCTGCACCTGGGGACGGGCGGCCAGGACGTCGACGACGCGCGTGAGCGCGCCCAGCCCCACGACCTTCTCGGCGGGCAGGTACGCGACGTGCGCGCGCCCGCGGAAGGGCAGCAGGTGGTGCTCGCACATCGACCGGAACCGGATGCCGCGCAGCATCACGGCGCCCGACGGCAGCGTTTCCGGGGCCGGCCCGCGCGAGACCGAGATGGTCCGCTCGAGCGGCTCGGCGGCATCCTCCCCGACCCCTGCGAAGAACTCCGTCCAGGCGTCGGCGACACGACGCGGCGTCTGCGTCAGGCCCGGACGATCCGGGTCCTCGCCGATCGCCTCGAGCAGTTCGCGCACGAGCACGGCGATGCGTTCACGATCGACGGCCACGCGCCGAGCCTACGCGGTCGCGGGGCGCGCCTGTCCGGTGCTGGGCCGACGGCGCGGCGCCTTCTCGGTGGCCTCGGCGTCCGCCTCGGCCTGGGCCGCGACGGCGACGTCCGTCCGACGCGGCACCTGCACCGGGGGCAGCGCCGAGACCGGGCGCTCGGAGCTGGAGAGCCACTGCGGGCGCTCGGGCAGCTTCTTGATGTCGGCGAAGATCTCCGCGACCTCGTTGTGGTCGAGCGTCTCCTTCTCGAGCAGGGCGAGGGCGAGCTTGTCCAGGATGTCGCGGTTGTCGTTGATGACCTGATACGCCTCGTTATGGGCCTGCTCGATCAGAGCCCGCACCTGCTGGTCGACGCGCTCGGCGATCTCGTCGGAGTAGTCGCGGCCGTGGCCCATGTCGCGCCCGAGGAACATCTCCCCGGACGAGGAGCCCAGCTTGACCGGGCCGATGTCGGTTGTCATGCCGTACTCGGTGACCATCTTGCGGGCGATGCCGGTGGCCTTCTCGATGTCGTTCGAGGCGCCGGTGGTGGGGTCGTGGAACACGATCTCCTCGGCGACCCGACCGCCCATCGCGTAGGTCAGCTGATCCTGCAGCTCGTTGCGGGTGACCGAGTACTTGTCGTCCAGGGGCAGCACCATCGTGTAGCCGAGGGCCTTGCCGCGGGGCAGGATCGTGATCTTGGTCACCGGGTCGGTGTAGTTCATCGCCGCCGCCGCCAGGGCGTGGCCGCCCTCGTGGTAGGCGGTGATGAGCTTCTCCTTGTCCTTCATCACGCGGGTGCGGCGCTGCGGGCCGGCGATGACGCGGTCGATCGCCTCGTCGAGCGCGCGGTTGTCGATCAGCTGCGCGTTGGAACGGGCGGTCAGCAGCGCCGCCTCGTTGAGCACATTGGCCAGGTCGGCGCCCGTGAAACCGGGCGTCTTGCGCGCGACGACCTCGAGGTCGACGGAGTCGGCGAGCGGCTTCCCGCGGCCGTGCACCTCGAGGATCCTCTGCCGGCCCCTCAGATCGGGCGCGTCCACGCCGATCTGGCGGTCGAAGCGGCCCGGGCGCAGCAGCGCCGGATCGAGGATGTCGGGGCGGTTCGTCGCCGCGATGACGATGACGTTGGCCTTGGGGTCGAAGCCGTCCATCTCGACGAGCATCTGGTTCAGCGTCTGCTCGCGCTCGTCGTGCCCGCCGCCCAGGCCCGCGCCGCGGTGCCGGCCGACGGCGTCGATCTCGTCGATGAAGATGATGGCCGGCGAGTTCTCCTTGGCCTGGTTGAACAGGTCGCGCACGCGACTCGCGCCGACGCCGACGAACATCTCGACGAAGTCGGAACCCGAGATCGAGTAGAAGGGGACGCCGGCCTCTCCGGCGACGGCGCGGGCGAGCAGGGTCTTGCCGGTGCCGGGGGGGCCGTACAGCAGCACGCCCTTCGGGATGCGGGCGCCCAGCGCCTGGAACTTCGACGGGTCCTTCAGGAAGTCCTTGATCTCCTGCATCTCCTCGATCGCCTCGTCGGCGCCGGCGACGTCGTCGAAGGTGACGGTCGGGGTCTCCTTGGTCACGAGCTTCGCCCGCGACTTGCCGAACTGCATGACCTTGCTGCCCCCGCCCTGGGCGGAGGAGAGCAGGAACCAGAAGATCGCGCCGAGCAGGAGGATCGGGATCAGCAGCGACAGGATGCTGTCGAACCACGTCGTGCGCGGCACGACGTCGTTGTAGCCGTCGCTGAGGGTGGCGGCGTCGATCGCGGCGACGACCTCGTCGGCGCGCGCGGACACGTAGTAGAACTGCACGTCGGTCGCCCCCTCGTACGGGGTGGAGAGCGTCATGTCGACGCGCTGGTCCCCGTCGGTGTTGGTGACCGACTCCACGGTGGTCCCCTGCAACAGGCTCAGGCCCTCCTGCGTGGTGATCTGCTTCGCGGCGCCCAGGCTCGAGATCAGCGAGAAGCCCACGATGAGCAGGAGCCCGATCAGCAGCACGTAGATCAGCGGGTTGCGAGTGATCTTCTTGAAGTCCATTGTGCGGGGACCCGGTCCCGTCCCTTTCGTCGACGAATCCGCGCGCAGCGGATCGTCTCAGAGTAGCGCGCGGGGACTGTGGCCGGTCTGTGCATTCGCCCACGGCGTACAGTGACGCGCGTCAGCTGTACACATGCGGCGCGAGCACCGCGACATCCCGCAGATTGCGGTACTTCTCCGCGTAGTCCAGACCGTAGCCCACAACGAAGTCGTCCGGGATGTCGAAGCCGATGTAGCGGCAGTCGATCCGCACCCTGGCGGCCGCGGGTTTGCGGAACAGAGCGAACACCTCGACTGACGCGGCGCCCCGGGCAGCGAAGTTCTCCAGCAGCCAGGCGAGCGTCAGGCCGGAGTCGATGATGTCCTCGACGATGAGCACGTGCTTGTCGTGGATGTCGGTGTCGAGGTCCTTGCGGATCTGCACCACTCCGCTGGAGCGGGTGCCGGTGCCGTAGGAGGAGACGGCCATCCAGTCCATCGGGACCAGGATCGGCAGCGCCCGCGCGAAATCGGCCATGACCATGACCGCACCCTTGAGCACGCCGACCAGGACGAGGTCCTTGCCCGCGTAGTCGACGGCGACCCGGGCGGCGATCTCCTCGAGCGCGGCGTGGATCTGCTCCTCGGTGGCGAGCACGTCCAGCAGGTCGTCGGCGAGGTCCGCAGCGCGCATGCGTCGAGTCTAGGGTCGCGCGCGACCGGGCGTGTGCGCCCGGTCAGCCCGGGCGCGCGGTGAACTCGATCCGGCCCGCGACGCGACGCGCACGGCATCCGGGCAGGTCGATGGCGCCCTGCCCGTGCCAATGGGTGACCAGGCGCGCGACCTCGGTCGTCTGACGCCGGCTGAGCGAGGCGTGGAACTCGCTGGCGACGACCAGCCGGACGATGCGGTTGCGCAGCGCCGGCGGGTTCGCCGCCAGCGCCGCGACCGAGACCGCGATGCCCGCCTCCGCGGGCTCGACGATGTCCTCGATGGTCTCCTCGATCAGCTCCTGGAAGGCGCTCGCATCCTCGCGCAGCTGCTCGGCGGTGCGGGCGAGAGCCTCGGCCACACCGGGACCGAGCTCCTCCTCCAGCACCGGCAGCACCCGCTCCCGGACGCGCACACGCGCGAAGCCGGGGTCGACGTTGTGCGGATCCTGCCAAGGCTCCAGGCCCGCCGCGGCGCAGGCCGCGCGGGTCGTGGCGCGGCGTACGGACAGCAGCGGCCGCAGCCATCGCACCCCCGCCTCGCTCCGGTCGGGCCACATCCCGCCCAGGCTCGTCGCCCCGGAGCCGCGGGCCAGACCCAGCAGCACCGTCTCGGCCTGGTCGTCGAGCGTGTGCGCGAGCAGCACGGCGGCGGCGTTCTCGGACGCGGAGGCGTCTCGCAGGGCGGCGTAGCGGGCGTCCCGCGCGGCCGCCTCGGGGCCGCCGGCGGAGCCGACCTCGACACGCACGACCCGCGCCTCGAGCCCG
>JASGDW010000042.1:0-12867 GCA_047606965.1 Microbacterium sp. | reverse complement strand
GACGCTGCACCTCCTACGACGCGGGCCACGCGTTGCACGTCGTGCAGGCCAGGCTGGCGGCATCCACCCCCGCCGAATGGCGCGACGCCCTCGTCGTCGCGGTCGACGACGAGACGGTCACGCTGCGCTGGGTCTCGAGCGGCGCGCAGACGACGTTCGCCAACGCCGCGGGCGCGACGGACGTCGTCGGGGTCGGCGAGCCGGTCGCCGTGCACGACCGGTACCGGGTGCTCGCCGTCGGGCGGCGGCGCTTCAACGTGCGCGAAGTGGGCTGAGGCCTCTCAGGCCGCCATCGCGTTCTTCATCGTCATGCAGGCGTCCATGCACGCCTGACACGACTGCGCGCACATCATGCAGACGGCGTCGCCGGTGTTCTCCATGCACACGTCCATGCACATCTGACACATCGCCATGCAGGCGTCGAGCATCGCCATCATGACCGCCGGGGTCATGCCGCTCATGCGCAGCATGCTGCGCATCATGGTGTGGCACATGTCGGCGCAGCTCATGCACACCGGCGCGCACGACATCCCCTGCATCGCGCACACCGTGCACGCCTGCTCGCAGGCCGCGCACGCGTCCATGCAGCCCTGCATCATCGCCATGTCCATCGCCGGCGCCCCCGGCATGGTCATCATCTCGTCGGACATCGCGTCCATCATCATCGCGTCCATTACCCACCCTGCTCTCGTGACGGCGACGGGCAGGAGCGCCCGCCTACGGCCAGGCTATGCGTCGCCCGTCCGCACGGAAAGATCTCGTTAGGCTCGACATCGTGATCGCATACCCGGCTCGCAGAGTGACCGTCCGAACCCTCAGGATGCTCGCCGCTCTGCTCCTCGCGTGCGGCATGGTCGCGGCCGGCGCCCAGTCGGCGTCCGCGCACGACGAGCTGATCTCGACCGATCCCGCCGACGGCTCGAGCGTCGCCGTGCTGCCGTCGCAGATCTCGCTCACCTTCGCAGAGGCGCCGCTCGACGAGGCCGGCGGGACGATCGTGGAGGTGACGGACGCCGCCGGCACCGTGCTCGACGACGGCGACCCGGTGCAGGACGACAACGTCATCGTCCAGGCGCTGACGCCCGGGGCCACGGGCGTCGTCTCCGTCGCCTGGCGTGTCGTCTCCGACGACGGGCACCCCGTCTCGGGCGAGTTCAGCTTCACCGTCACCGGGACCGCGACGCCCACGCCGACCGCCACGCCCGTCGCGACCCAGACCGCCACAGCCACCGCGACGACGGCTCCCGCCGCCGACGACGTGGCCGTGCTGCCGTGGGTGATCGGCGGGACGCTGCTGGTCGTCGTCATCGTCGTGATCGTGCTGATGGGAGCCCGCGCCGGGCAGCGGCGGCGAGACGGCGAACAGCGCACCGCCGGGCGCGACGGCGACGGCCGCGCGACGGATCGGGACGACGCCACCGGGCGATAGGCTTGAGACCATGCCTCACTACGACGTCGTCATCCTCGGCGCGGGTCCCGGCGGCTATGTCGCGGCGGTCCGCAGTGCCCAGCTCGGCCTCTCGGTCGCCATCATCGAAGAGAAGTACTGGGGCGGTGTGTGCCTCAACGTGGGATGCATCCCCTCGAAGGCGCTCCTGAAGAACGCAGAGCTCGCGCACACCTTCGCACACAAGGCGAAGCTGTTCGGCATCACGGGCGAGGTCAGCTTCGACTACGGCGTGGCGTGGGACCGCTCGCGCGAGGTCGCGGACGGCCGGGTCAAGGGCATCCACTACCTGATGAAGAAGAACAAGGTCACCGAGTACGAGGGCCGCGGCACGTTCGTCGACGCGAAGACCCTCGACGTCGCGAAGAGCGACGGCTCGACCGAGCGCGTCACCTTCGACAACGTCATCATCGCGACCGGCTCGACCGTGCGCCTCCTGCCCGGGGTGAGCCTGAGCGAGAACGTCGTGACCTACGAGGAGCAGATCCTCGCCCGCGACCTGCCCTCCTCCATCGTGATCGTCGGCGCCGGCGCCATCGGCATGGAGTTCGCGTACGTCCTGTCGAACTACGGCGTGAAAGTCACGATCATCGAGTTCCTCGACCGCGCTCTTCCCAACGAGGACGCCGACGTGTCGAAGGAGATCGCGAAGCAGTACAAGACCTACGGCGTCGACATCCTCACCTCCACGAGGGTGGAGACCGTCGTCGACAACGGCTCCTCCGTCACGGTGACCTACACCGGCAAAGACGGCGCGCGGGCCGAGATCGTCGCCGACAAGGTGCTCATGTCCGTCGGCTTCGCCCCGAATGTGAACGGCTACGGCCTGGAGAACACGGGCGTGACGCTGACCGAGCGCGGCGCCATCGAGATCGACGACCACATGCGCACCAACGTCGACGGCGTGTACGCGATCGGCGATGTGACCGCGAAACTGCAGCTGGCGCACGTGGCCGAGGCGCAGGGGGTCGTGGCGGCCGAGACGATCGGCGGCGCCGAGACCCAGACGCTGGGCGACTACCGCTTCATGCCGCGCGCCACGTTCTGCTCGCCGCAGGTCGCCTCGTTCGGCCTCACCGAGGCGCAGGCCCGCGAGACCGGCCGGGAGATCAAGGTAGCGACGTTCCCGTTCATGGCCAACGGCAAGGCGCACGGTCTGGGCGAGCCGGTCGGGTTCGTCAAGCTCATCGCGGACGCGGAGCACCTCGAGCTCATCGGGGGGCACCTGATCGGCCCCGACGTCTCCGAGCTCCTTCCCGAGCTGACCCTCGCGCAGAAGTGGGACCTCACCGCGCTGGAGCTGGCGCGCAATGTGCACACGCACCCGACCCTGTCGGAGGCGCTGCAGGAGGCGTTCCACGGCCTGGCCGGCCACATGATCAACTTCTGACCCGCACACGGCTCGTGATGGCGTCGCCCCGACGGGCGGCGCCATCACACGTTCAGAGGCCGAGCGTGCGGGCGAGCTTCGAGCCGGAGGCGGCGGGTCGGCCGCCGGCGTCGGCGACCAGCGCCTCGACAGCGGCGAAGAACGCCTCGCGGTCTGCGGCGCCGGCCGGGCCGGCCGGCCCGAGCTCGACCTCCCATTCGCGCCATCCCTGCGCGCGTCCGGTGCGCTCGTCGGTGGCGGTGACGTGATCGTCGACCATCTCGGCGACGAGGTCACCGGCCGCGTCCGTCAGCGCATACGCGACGCGACGGTTGCGGATGCGCGCGATCGGCACGAACGGCGGCTCGGCCCAGCGGGCCAGGGCCTCGGCGATGCCGACGGGCAGCGCCTCGTCACCGAGGGGCCAGTGGTATTCGTGACGCCCCTCGGCGGCGGCGATCTTCACATGCCAGCCCTCGTCGGGGCCGCCGGTGCGGCGGCGGAGCGCGATACCCGCCCGCCCGAGCGTGAGCTCGGCGGTGTCGAGGTAGCGCGCGTCGAGCTCACGCACCTCGGCCTCGCCGACGGCGGCGACCCCGGGCAGCAGCGACCAGTCCGGGAGGACGACCGCGTCGCCGACGTCGTAGCTGCGCTCGACCTCGAGTGACCGGGCCGGCTCGGCGCCGCTCACTCGTCGCGGACCTCGAGGTCCGGGCCGAGGTCTCCGGCGGCCTCGAGAGGGATCGCCCGCCCGTCGAGGAGGGCTTCGGAAAGTCGTGCGATAGCCATGGCCCCACCCTAGGCGTCGTTCCTCGGAAGGTCGCGAACACGGCTGAACGGAGACTGACTCGCGCCCGGGCTCCGTTCAGCGGGAGAGGAGCTCGGCAGCGGCCGTGAGGTGTTGGTGCAGCGCGGAGCGCTCGTCCTCGGTGAGCGCGGGTGTGTGAGCCTCGAGGACCGTCTCCAGCGAATTGCCCGCTCTGCGCATCATTGCCGTGCGGGTCGATGGACTGAGGTCGATGCGCACCTTGCGTCGATCGTGCTCGTTGGACGCGACCGTCAGAGCGTCTTGGATCTGCGCGGCGCGCACGATTCGTGAAACGAGACTCTGCGCCAGCCCGGTTCGTGTGGTGATACCGGCGATGGATGTCCCCGGGTTGCGCGCTATGTCCTCGAACACGGCGAGCTGGCCGGCGTTGACGCGGTCCTCGCCGACGTTGCCGGTCGCATCCAGCGCGATCTCGCGGAGAGGACCGGCCTGATCCTCCTCTCCTTCGGCGGCAACCGGCTCGCCGCGATCCTCGTCGTCCGACGCCGAGCCGAGAAGATCGTCACGCCCGGACGACGAGATGTCACGGAGGATGCGTCGTGACCCGTGCGAATGCACCGCGCCGAGGGTCGACGCCGGCTGGCAGAGGCGATCGTGAACGATGGTGGGGGCGTTCGCCGTGCCGCGGAGCGACGGATCGCAGCGCCGGGTTCGCGCGGAGGTGGGTGCCTCACCGGATTGCCTAGGATCGGTGACATGAAGCCGTTCGTCCTCCTCGCGACGCGCGCCGAGGACGGCCCGGCCGACGAGGAGTACGAGCTGTTCCTGCGCCACACCGGCCTGGCCGAGCGCGAGCTGCGGCGCGTGCGGCTGGAGGCGGAGCCGATGCCGGGGCTCGATCTCGACGAGCTGTCCGGCATCCTCGTGGGCGGTGGCCCGTTCAACGCCTCGGATCCCGCCGAGCGCAAGTCGCCGGTGCAGCGCCGGGTCGAGGCGGAGTTCCGGGCGCTGCTCGACCGCGTGGTGCCGGCCGATTTCCCGTTCCTCGGCGCCTGCTATGGCGTGGGCACGGTGGGTGCCCATCAGGGGGCGGTGATCGACCGCACCTACCCCGAGCCGATCTCGATCGTCCCGGTGACGCTCACCCCGGCCGGCCGCGCGGACCCGCTGTTCGACAGCGTCCCGGACACCTTCGACGCCTTCGTCGGCCACAAGGAGGCCGTGCGCGCCCTGCCGCCGCATCTGACCCTGCTCGCCTCCTCGCCGAGCTGCCCGGTGCAGGCGTTCCGTTGCGGTCGCAACGTGTACGCGACGCAGTTCCACCCCGAGCTCGACCTCGCCGGCATCACCACCCGCATCCACGCCTACGCGGGCTTCGGCTACTTCGCCGCAGACGAGCTCGAGCTGACGCTCACGGCGGTGCGACGTACGCCGGTGACGGCGGCCTCGCGGATGCTGCGCACCTTCGCCGAGCGCTACGCGCGCTGACGCGCCCGGATCGTGGCGCTCCTGTGCCGACGACATCCACTGCGCAGGAGAAATCGGCTGGACAGGACGAATCGGGTCCCAGGAATCCTGCTCAGCCGATTTCTCCTGATTTGCGGATGCCGATGTGCCGGCGCCCGTTCCTCCCCAGCCCTCCGCCCCGCCGACTTGTCCACCGGCAAGGCAGGAACGGCAGTGGGCATCGCCGTGGTGTCGGACGCTGAAGGGATGCGATCGGTCGAGGAGCTCGTGACCTGGGTGCACAGACGGGGCGGTGCGGCGCACACCGCCGACCTGCGCGCCGCCGGCTTCACCGTGCACGGCGTGCGCGCCGCGATCGCTGCCGGCCTGCTGCTCCGGGTGCGCAGGAGCTGGCTGGTCTCCGCGCAGTGCGACCCGGTGCTGCGCCGCGCCGCAGAGCTCGGCGGGCGCGTGACGTGCCTGAGCGGTGCCGCGCGGATGGGGTTGTGGACTCCCGATCATGATCTGCTGCATCTCGCCGTCGCGCCGACGGCGTCGCGCGTGGGCGGCGACGATCTGCGTCTCCACTGGTCGCGCGGACCCGCCCCGGTCGGGCGGCACACGCTCGAGGACCCGCTCATCAATGTGCTCGGACATGTCGCCCGCTGCGCATCGCTGGCCGACGCAGCCGCCGTCTGGGAATCGGCGATCCGTCAGCGGCACGTCGCGGCTGAGGTGCTGGCGCGGATCATCTGGCGCATCGAGCCGGCGCGCGTGCTGGCGGCGACGGCATCCCGCCTGTCCGACTCGGGCGTGGAGACGCGGTTCGTCCATCTCATGCGTTCGATCGACGTGACGGTCGAACAGCAGGTTGTGATCGACGGGCACTCGATCGACGGCCGGGTCGGGCGTCACCTGCTCGTGCAACTCGACGGATTCGCCCATCATCAGGCCGCCGATCGCCGTCGCGACATCCGGGCGGACGCGCGGCTGCGCCTTCGCGGCTACACCGTGTTCCGCTTCGACTATGTGCAGGTCCTCTTCCGGCCCGCAGAAGTCGTTGCACTCGTGTCGGCGGCGATGGCGCAGGGGCTGCATCTCTGATGCGCCCTGCCGTCTCCTCCGCTGCACAGGAGAAATCCGCTGGACAGGACGATTCGGCGCCGATCAGTCCTGTCCAGCGGATTTCTCCTGCCGAGCGGATGCCGCGGCGGCGGCCTTCTCGCGCTCGGCCGCCTCGACCTCGCGGGCCGCCCGCAACTCGTCGCTCGCCGCCCCGACCCTTCGTTCGGCCTGCTGCACCCGCCGTTGCGCGAGCGTGGCGGCGCCGTAGCGGGCGCTGACCCGGTCCCGGGCCTCGGCGACCCCGGTGATGATGTAGGCCGAGGCGATCAGCAGCACCTGCGACGACAGGTTGAACCACAGCAGCAGGGCGATCAGCGACGCGAAGGCGGCCAGCAGCGGGTTGGACGACGCTCCCCCGACGAACAGCCCGGACAGCTCCTGCAGCACGATCAGCCCGATCCCGCCCAGCGCGGCACCGGTCCACAGCGCACGTGGCGGAGCCTTCACGCCGGACAGCAGCACGAAGGAGATGAGCACCGCGAGCGTGTCGAGCGCGAAGACGATGAGGACCCCCAGGACGCGCGTCGCGGCTTGCGCGACGGGAGAGTCGGAGGACAGGCCGAACCACGCGGTGAGGGTCGTGATGGATGCCGCTCCCACGAACGTCGCGACGGCCGAGGCGACCAGCAGACCGCCCACGACCACCGCGAGCAGCAGATCGCGCAGCAGCACCCAGAGGAAGAACCCGTCGTCGTGCACCTCGTCGGCGATGTCGCGGATCGCGGCCCGCAGCGAGCCGATCGCACCGATCGCCGCACCGGCCAGACCGGCCAAAGAGACGACTCCCGCAACCGTCAGACCCGCGGGCGCCTGGATCTGCGAGACGTCGACGACGTCCGCGAGCCCCGGCACGGCGCGGTCCACGGCGTCCACGAGCGCGTCCCATGCATCGGGGGTGCCGGCCAGCCACAACGCGGCGAACGAGAATCCCAGCAGCACCCCGGCGAACACGCTGAACAGCGCACGGTAGGTGATGCCGTCGGCGAGGGCCGGGCCGCGGTGCTCGCTGTACAGCAGGAACGCGCGTACGAGACGGCGTCGCAGCGCCCAGGCGATGAGACGGTGAACGAGGTCCATGGGGTGATTCTGCCTCGCCGACGGTCTCAGCCCGAGATCACGAGCGGCATGTACCAGCTCGCGATCCGCTCACCCCAGAGGATGCCGACCCAGGCGCCCAGCAGCATCCACGGCCCGAACGGGATCGCAGTGCGCCGCACGGCGCGCCCGGTCGCCAGCAGCAGGACGCTGAACAGACCCCCGCCCACGAACGCCGAGAGCGCGCCCACGACCAGCGCTCCGCCCCCGATCCATCCCAGCGCGATGCCCAGCACGCCCGCGAGCTTCACGTCGCCGCCGCCCATGCCGCCGGGCCCCACGAGCCGTAACAGGGCGAAGCAGAGGTACAGCACGGCCCCGCCGACCACGGCCCGCAGCAGAGCGGCCCACTCCTCGCCGAACAGGCAGGCGATGGTGAGCAGCGCGAGCAGCACGGGGTAGGCGGGCAGCACGATCGCGTTCGGCAGCCGGCGCACGTCCACGTCGACGACGGCCAGGACGACGCTGATCGCCGCGAGATACAGGTAGGCGGCGAGCACCGGTGCGAGCGTCATCCTGGTGACAGTAGCGGGACGGTCCCGCTGTCGGCGGGACCCGTCCACAGGCCGCGGTCAGGCGTCCCGGGCCCGGAGCTCTGTGTCACCGTCGGCGTCCCACGCGGTTGCGCGCGAGCGCGGGGCGGGGCGCGGCGCGCCGTCGGGCCAGCTGGCCGCGAAGGTGCGGACGACCTTCCAGACCCGATCGGACAGGCCGCCGAGGGTGGCGAACGGACGTCCGGAGACCGGCATCCGCAGGGTGCGGTCGAGGCGCACCCGGTCGGCGGGATCCAGGTGGATCGTCAGGTCCAGGTCGTCGTGGATGTCGCCCCGCTCGCGCTTGACCCGGGTGCGCGCACGCTCCCACACCGCCGGCCGCATGGCGAAGTTCGAGCCGAACACGAGCGGCACGCCCAGCCAGAGCCTGATCCACACGAAGCCGCCGCCGATGTACCAGTGCTCGCCGAGGTAGGCCCACAACCGAGCCAGGTCGTAGAACTCCGCCCCGCCGGTGAGAACGTCCAGCCTCCCGTCCGCGAGGAACGCGGCCTCGATGCGGGCGAGCCAGTCGGGACGCGGACGGGAGTCGGCGTCCAGCCGGGCGACCAGATCGGCGTCCCGGATCGCACGGTCGTATCCGGCCGCGACCGCCGGCCCCACCCCCACCCGCGGCTCGGTGACCACCTCGGCGCCGTGCCGACGGGCAACGGCGGCGGAGTCGTCGCTGCTGCCGTTGTCGACGACGATCACCGCATCCGCGGGCCGGGTCTGCGCCGCGAGCGCGGTCAGACACTCCTCGAGCATGGGCGCGTCGTCACGACAGGGGATGACGACGACCATGCGCACAGGGCTCGGCACAGCCCCACCCTACCCAGTCGCGGGATCAGGCGGAGATGGTCACCAGCGTACCCAGCGGCAGCTGGGCGAGCCGGTCGATGGCGTCGGCGCCGAGACGGATGCAGCCGTTGGAGATCGGCCCGTCGTGGTCGTCGTAGTAGTGGAACGCCGTGACCGCCACGCTCTGCCCGTCGAAGCCGTCGAGGGTCGGCGACTGCACGCCGAGGTAGACGATCGGGTGCCCCCGCGTGTACGAGAACGAGGTCACGGCGTTGTACATGATGAACGTGCGGCCGAGGGGCGTCGGGGTCGCCTCCGCGCCCCAGCCGAAGTCGCTCGTGACCAGTTCGCTGCGGCTGGGGCCCACGATCGTGATCGTGCGCGCGGAGAGGCTGACCTCGACGCGGGTGTCGTTCTGGCTCAGGCTCACGTCTGCGACCCGCAGCCAGGCCGTGAGCTGCCCGGGGTCTCCTTCGGAGGGCGTCGCCTGCCGTCCGCTGATGAGCACGCGGACCCAGTTGTCGTCCTTCTCGATCACCGGCAGCGTCGTGCCCCCGTAGGTGAGCGTGCTCGGCAGCGCGGCGACGGGGACACTGCCGGGAGCGGCGAACACGGGAATGGCGTCGGATGCCGGCGTCGCGACGTATCCGGTGGACGCCCCGGTGGGGTCCTCGTCGACCGGTAGGGCCGGGTTCACGGCGAAGACATCGGCCGTCGGCAGGCCGCTGAGATCGTAGACCGCGGTGTCCGCTGCGGGCCCGGTGGGCGTCGGGGTGGGCGTGGACGTGGCTGTCGGGGTGAGGGCGACGGTCGCGGTCGCCGTCGGCTGCGCCTCGCGGTCGACGGCGATCACCGCCGCGACGACGGCGGCGGTCGCCACCACGGCGACGGCGAGCGCGACGATCCTGCCACGGGAGACGGACATGGCTCCATCGTCGCCGCTGCCCACGGTCGAGGCAATGCGTCGGGCGGAGCCGGCGCCCGCGACGCTCAGACCAGTCCGGGCAGGGCCGCGCGCAGCTGCGCGAAGGCCTCGGCGGGGGTGCGCACGGCAGGGTCCTCGGTGTGGGCGCCCCACCACTCCCAGGTGACGCGCCAGAGGGTCACGGCGAGCTCGGCGATCAGCGTGACCGTCAGCACCTCGAGCTGCGGCGCCGCGGTGCGCACGCGTGCGGCGATGTGCTCGGCGAACTCGCGATCGCGTGCGGCCGCGTGCCACTGCAGCTCGGGCTCCCGCGCCATGAGCCGCGCGATGCGACGGTGCTCGACCAGGCCCGGGTCGACCTCGCCGAGGATCACTCCCTCGGTCGCTCCGACGATCGCCGCCAGGATCTGCGCCGGGGCGAGATCGGCGAGCCGGAGGGCGTCGACCGCGTCGAGCAGACGATGCCGGCCGGGCATGGCGGCATCCTCCTTCGTCCGGAAGTACCGGAAGAACGTGCGCGGCGAGACACCCGCCAGCTCCGCGATCTGCGGGATGGTCGTGCCGCGCACCCCCTGCCGTTCGAACAGGTCGAGGGCGGCGCAATGGATCGCCTCGGTCGTCTCGAGACGGCGACGGGCCAGCAGGTCGGTCATGTCTGTCAGTTTACGCCAATCTGGCATTCTGTGCCATGATGGAGGGTCGGCGTGCGACCGCCGGCGCGAGGGAAGAGACGAGATGACGGCGCAGGACACGAGCGGGACACGAGCGAACGGCGTCGCGGCGGGGACCGCCGGGGCACCGACCGCGGAGCGCCTCGCCGCGCGCCGCGTCACCGTGGTCATCCTCGTGCTCGCCGTCTCGGCGTTCCTGATGATCCTCAACGAGACGGTTCTGTCGGTGGCTCTGCCGGCTCTGATGGCCGAGTTCGACATGCCCGCGCAGACCGCGCAATGGCTGACGACCGGGTTCCTGCTGACGATGGCGATCATCATCCCGACGACCGGGTTCCTGATCCGCCGGTTCACCACCCGTGCGCTGTTCGCGACGGCGCTCTCGCTGTTCCTGCTCGGCACCACGGTCGCCGCCCTCGCCCCCTCGTTCGAGATGATGCTGCTCGCGCGGGTGCTGCAGGCCGGCGGCACCGCGATCATCATGCCGTTGCTGACGACCACGACGCTGACCTCCGTCGCGCCCGACCGGCGCGGCATGTTCATGGGCCTGAACTCGGTCGTCATCTCGGTCGCGCCCGCCATCGGACCGACCCTGTCGGGCATCGTCATCGACGCGTTCGGGTGGCGGTGGATCTTCGCCCTCGCTGTTCCGCTGGTCGCCGCGGCGCTGATCGTCGGCTGCCTCGCGATCGGTCCGGGGGGCCAGACGGCACATCCTGCGTTCGATGCGCTGTCGGTCGTGCTGGCCGCCCTCGGCTTCGGCGGCCTCGTGTACGCGCTGTCCTCGCTGGAGCAGATCCTGGACGCCGCGGCATGGCCGCCCCTGGCCGCAGCCGTGGTCGGCCTGGCGGCGCTGACCATGTTCGCCCTTCGCCAGGCACGGCTGCGGCTGCGGCGCGAAGGGGCTCTCCTGGATCTGCGCCCGTTCCGGTCGCGCGAGTTTCGACTCGGCGTGCCGCTGGCCATGATCGCGATGGGGACCATGCTCGGCACCGTCACCGTGCTGCCGCTGTACCTGCAGGACGGCCGGGGTGTGAGCGCGCTGGCCACCGGCCTGCTCGTGCTTCCGGGTGGTCTCGTGCAGGGTGTGCTCTCGCCCTTCGTCGGCCGGCTCTACGACCGGTTCGGTCCGCGGCCGCTTGTGATCCCGGGGACCCTGCTGATCGCCGGGGCGCAGTGGATGCTGACCTCCGTCGGCACGACGACGCCGCTGTGGGCGGTGTGCGCGATGTTCGTCGCCTTCAGCGCCGGACTGGGCCTGGTGATGACGCCGCTGCTGACCCACACGCTCAGCTCGCTGGAACCCGGGCTGTACCCGCACGGCACCGCGATCCTCAGCACCCTGCAGCAGCTCGCCGGCGCCGCCGGCACGGCCGCCCTCGTCGCGGCGCTGACGATCGGCGCGGCCGCCACGGCGAGCGAGGGCGCTGCGGCCGACATCGCCGAGATCGCAGGCACGCGGGGCGCCTTCGTCGTGGGCGGCGTGCTGTCCCTGCTCGCCGTCGCCGGGGCGCTGTTCATCCGCCGCATCCGGCGGGAGCAGCCGCCGCGCGTCTGAGCGCCCGCGCCCGCGCCCGCGCTCACGGGCACCCGCCCCGGTCGCGGATCGGGACATGTCGGCGCGACCCGCCTCAGGCGGGGGCGCGTCGGCGCAGGGTCGCCGAGCCGACCGCGACGAGCGTGCCGACGGCGACGCCGATGAGGGTGTCCAGCAGGCGGTCGCCCAGCAGCTCGGCCGGGTCGGCGGGCACCGCCAGCTCGATCATGAGCAGCGCGAGCGGGGTGATGAAGAGCATCGCGATGCCGTAGTTCCGGGCGATGAACAGCTCAGCGCCGACCTGGCAGATCACGGCGACGAGGATGGTGGCCAACGGCGGCAGCTGCAGCTCCAGCAGTCCGGCGGCGATCAGCACGCCGATCGCGGTGCCCACCAGCCGCTGCAGGCCGCGGATGATGCGTGCGGTCACATGTGCGCCGCCCAGCGCGGCGACGGCGGCGACCATCGCCCAGTACCAGTGCGTGCCGACCAGGAGCAGACCCGCCAGGCCGGCCAGCAGCGCGCCGACCCCGACCGTGAACGCGAGCTGCCATGCCTGCCCGTCGATACCCCTGCCCGCGCGGCGTGGGCCCTCGCTGCGGACGCCGCCGCGCACCAGCGCGATCCCGACGGTGACGAGAAGGCTGAACGCCGCGGCGGCACCCCCGACGAGGAGCACCTCGGCGAAGGCGACGGGACCCACAGGCAGGGTCGCGGTGGCTCCGGCCGCGAACACGGCGAACAGGGCACCCGGCGGATGCCAGCGGTTCGCCTCCGCGAGGAGGGCGACGGCCGCCGCGACGACCGCGACGACCGCGACGCGCACGATGTCCGGCGCGTCGAGCACCGCGACGGCGGTGCCGATCAACATGGCGGTGATCAGCGTCCCGGCCGCCGAGAGCTGCATGCGCAGACGGTCCGGGTAGCGGTCGAACCGCCCATACAGCGAGGCGAAGGCACCGAACGTCGCGAAGACGCTCAGGTCGAGCCGGCCGATCAACCAGAGTACGAGCAGCGGCACGGCGATGCACACCGCCGCACGGATCGCGACGCGGTGCTCGCCACGGTACGGGGCGACGCGCACCACCCCGGTCCAGACTCGCCCACGCGATTCACCCACGCTTCGATCGTAGGTGTGGTGTCGGCGCG
>JASGDW010000041.1:0-4066 GCA_047606965.1 Microbacterium sp. | reverse complement strand
GGCCAGCTGCCGATGGTCGCCGGCGTCCTGCCCGCCACCGGCAAGGTCGGCGACGGCCAGGGATTGGTCCCCGCGGCCGACGCGAAGGGGCTCGCGCGCCTGTCGGCGCTGAACGCGCTCGCCGCCGCCGCCGCGCTGGCGGGCGGGGTGGACCGCATCGCCGGTGTGCTCAAGGTCACCGGGTTCGTGGCGTCCGTGCCCGAGTTCACCGGCCAGCCCGGCGTCGTCAACGGCGCCAGCGAGGTGCTCGGCGAGATCTTCGGTGACCAGCATGCGCGCTCGGCGGTCGGTGTCCCGGTGCTGCCGCTGGACAGCCCGGTCGAGGTCGAGGTCGTCTTCGTCCTGGCCTGAGTCGCCGCGGCCTCCGGGCTGGGCCTCTGGCTCGGGTCGTCCCGGTCCCGCGGCGTTTCGGCATCCCGAGTCCGCGCATCCGCCTGACAGGAGAAATCCGCTCCACAGGACGCGCGGGCGCCGGATGGTCCTGCACAGCCGATTTCTCCTGCGCGGCGGATGCGGTGACACAGCCCGACGGAGGCTACGCCCGGCCCAGCGGATGCCGCGCGGCAGGCGCGGCGCCGAGGGCTACCTCACCTGCGCGCTGATGACGCTCATGACCGTGGTGTCCGCCAGGGTTGTGGTGTCGCCGACCTCCCTGCCTTCTGCGACGTCGCGGAGGAGGCGGCGCATGATCTTGCCCGACCGGGTCTTGGGCAGTTCGCCGACTATGTACACGTCGCGGGGGCGGGCGATGGGGCCGATCTGCTCGCCGACCCAGGCGCGTAGCGTCCCGGCGAGTCCTTCGGGGGAGTGCCGCTTGAGGAAGTTCTCCTTGACGATGACGAACGCGACCACCGCCTGGCCGGTGGTCTCGTCGCTCGCGCCGACGACGGCGGCCTCGGCGACGGCGTCGTTGGCTACCAGCGCCGATTCGATCTCGGCGGTGGAGAGGCGGTGCCCGGACACGTTCATGACGTCGTCGACCCGGCCGAGCAGCCAGAGCTCGCCGTCCTCGTCCAGGCGTGCGCCGTCGCCGGCGAAGTAGTAGCCCTTGTCCGCGAATGTCCGCCAGTACGTCTCGACGTAGCGGTCCGGGTCGCCCCAGATGCCGCGCAGCATGCTCGGCCATGGCTTGGTGACCACCAGCAGCCCGCCGTTGCCGTTGCCGACGTGCGTGCCGGTCTCGTCGACGACGTCGATCGAGACGCCCGGCAGGGCCACCTGAGCGGACCCGGGCTTGGTCTCGGTCACCCCGGGCAGGGCGGAGACCATGATCGCCCCGGTCTCGGTCTGCCACCAGGTGTCGACGATGGGAGTGCGGCCGGCGCCGACGACGGTGCGGTACCACATCCACGCCTCGGGGTTGATGGGCTCGCCCACCGAGCCGAGCACCCGCAGCGAGCGCAGGTCGAACCGCTCCGGCACCTGGCGGCCGATCTTCATGAACGAGCGGATCGCGGTGGGCGCGGTGTAGAAGATCGTCACGCCGTACTTCTGGATGATCTCCCACCAGCGTCCCGGATGCGGCGTGTCCGGCGTCCCCTCGTACAGCACCTGGGTCGCGCCGTTGACGAGCGGGCCGTAGACGACGTAGCTGTGCCCGGTGATCCAGCCCACGTCGGCGGTGCACCAGTAGACGTCGGTCTCGGGCTTCAGGTCGAACACGTTGCGGTGCGTGTACGCGGTCTGCGTCAGATAGCCGCCCGAGGTGTGCAGGATGCCCTTGGGCTTCCCGGTCGTGCCGGAGGTGTAGAGGATGAACAGCGGGTTCTCGGCCTCGAACGCCTCGGCCTCGTGGTCGGCGGACGCCGCCGGCACCGCGTCGTGCCACCAGATGTCGCGGCCCTCGGTCCAGTCGACGTCGTTGCCGCCGCGGCGCACCACCAGCACGTGCTCGACGCTCTCCTGCACGCCCGAGCCGCCCCGGTCGGCCAGGGCCAGGTCGACGGCGGGCTTGAGAGGCGACACCTTGCCCTTGCGGTACCCGCCGTCGGCGGTGATCACGAGCTTCGCCCCGGCGTCGTCGATGCGGGCCCGCAGGCTGTCTGCCGAGAACCCGCCGAACACGACCGAGTGCACCGCGCCCAGCCGCGCCACCGCGAGCATCGACACGACCGCCTCCGGGATCATCGGCAGGTAGATCGCGACGCGGTCGCCCTGCCCGATGCCGAGGTCCGCGAGCACGTTGGCGGTGCGCCTGACCTCCTCGCTCAGCTCCGCGTACGTGATGCGGTGCTCATCGCCGGGCTCGCCCTCCCACAGCAGCGCGACCCGGTCGCCGTGGCCGGCCTCGACGTGCCGGTCGAGGCAGTTGTACGCGACGTTGAGCCGGCCGTCGGCGAACCACGTCGCGAACGGCGGGTTAGACCAGTCCAGCACCTGCGTGAACGGCGTCTCCCAGCGCAGCAGGTCGCGTGCCTGCCGTGCCCAGAACGCCTCGCGGTCGGCGTCCGCCTCGGCGTAGAGCGCGGCGTTCGCGACCGCGGCGGCCGCGAACGCCGGATCCGGCGCGAATCGGCGGCTCTCGGTCAGCAGATGGTCGATCTGACTCGTCATGGGGGCGCTCCTTCGCGATGCCGGTGATGCGGGTGCGCCGCATCCGAGGTCTTCTCCGATATAACACCGTGCCACGGAACGCGTCTGCTTCGCGCATTGCGATCCCTTGCGTATCGTCGCGGTCTCCTGGTCGAGAGACGGGATCCGTGGCGACCTCGCCGCCCCGACTGCGAGGAACCGCGACGGCGGCGTCCCCGCCCCAACGGGAGATGCCGCCGTTCCCCCTCTCCTCCCCAGCCGCGGTGACGGGGGGCTTGCGCACAGATACGTGGATGCCGCCGCGTCCGGCGCGGCGTCCGTTCTATCGTCGCGGGCATGACCGAGCCGTTCGTCGCCAGGCCCCGTGGGCAGGCAGCGCCCCCGGGGCGTGAGACGGGCCGGCACTGGGGCGCGCTGGCGCCGCTGATCGTCGACCCCGATGTCACCGACGTGTTCGTCAACGGCTCGGCCGGGGCGTTCGTCGACCGTGGCGACGGCGCGCGGCCGGTCGCGTCATGGTTGCTCGACGAGGACGAGGTGCGCGAGCTCGCGGTCGGGCTCATCGCCGCGGGCGGGCGGCACATCGACGAGGCGAGCCCGTGCGTCGACGTGCGGCTGCCCGGCGGCGCGCGCGTGCATGCCGTGCTGCCGCCGATCGCGCCCGGCGGCACGACGATCTCGGTGCGCATCCCGCGACCGGAGCAGATGGACATGGCCGTGCTGGCGCGGCGCGGGCTGTTCGACGAGGCGACCCGCGCCCGTCTGGAACACCTCGTGCGTGCCCGGGTCAACCTGCTCGTGACCGGGGCCGGCGGGTCGGGCAAGACGACGCTGCTGTCGGCGCTGCTCGCGCTCGCCGGCCCCGCCGAGCGGATCGTGACGATCGAGGACGTCGCGGAGCTGCGCGTCGCCCACCCGCATCATGTGCGCCTCGAGGCGCGGCAGCCGAATCTCGAGGGCGTGGGAGGCGTGGGCCTCGCGCGGCTGGTGCGCGAGGCTCTGCGGATGCGGCCGGACCGGTTGGTCGTGGGCGAGTGCCGCGGCGAAGAGGTGCGCGAACTGCTCGCGGCGCTGAACACCGGGCACGACGGCGGCGCGGGCACATTGCACGCCAACGGGCTCGACGACGTGCCCGCCCGGCTCGAGGCGCTCGGCGCCCTCGCCGGACTCGACGACCGCGCGCTCGCACGGCAGGCAGCCAGTGCGATCGGTGCGGTCGTGCATCTCGAGCGCGCGCCCGACGGCACGCGACGGGTGGCGGGGATCGGGCGGCCCGCCGTCCATGCGGACCGGCTCGTGATCGAGACGGCGTCATGACCCGCCGCCGGATGCCGCCTCCCCGGCCGCGCGCGGAGCTCGTGCTGCGCCTGGCGGTGCTGTTGCAAGCCGGGCTCGCGCCGGGGGATGCCTGGCGACACCTGGCCGCCTCGGGAGACGAGGACGCCGCGGCGGTCGTCTCCGACGCCGCGGCGCAGACGCGGCTCGCGGTCGCCATCCGCGCGCGGGGACCGTCATGGGTGCCGCTGGCCGCCGC
>JASGDW010000040.1:0-9923 GCA_047606965.1 Microbacterium sp. | reverse complement strand
GATGACCGCCACCGCCTTCTCGCTGAGGGTGATCGGCGACGACCCGCTGGGGCCGCCGAGGCACTTCTGGAGCCCGGCCGTCGCCGCGTCCAGCCCCCACGCGTCGGCCTCGAACCGGTTCCCGCCGAGCGAGGCGGTGGCGTCCGTGTAGAAGAGGACGCCGTGCCGCTGACAGATCGCGCCGATCTCCTCGAGCGGCTGGTTCATGGTGGTCGAGGTGTCGCCCTGCACGAGAGCGAGCAGCGTCGGCTTGACGCGCACGACCGCCTCCTCGATGACCGAGGGGGGGAACACCTGTCCCCAGGCGGTCTCGATCGTGTGCACCTCGGCGAGCGCACGCTCGGCGATCTCGGCCAACAGGTGGCCGAAGCGGCCGAAGACGGGCACGAGCACGCGGTCGCCGGGGCGGACGAGGGAGACGATCGCGGCCTCGATGCCGGCGCGGCTCGTGCCGTCGACGAGCAGCGTCGCCTCGTTCGAGGTCGCCCAGACCCGCCGGTACAGCTCCTGGGTCTCGGCCATCGCGCCGGTCATGAACGGGTCGTACTGGCCTACGAGCGGGGTCGACATGGCCTGCAGCACCGAAGGGTAGGCGGAGATGGGCCCGGGGCCCATGAGCAGGCGGGCGGGCGGGTCGATCGGCCCGGGGATCGTGCTCATGCGAGCCCCCTTCCCCCGCGGGCCCGTTCGCCAGGCCCGCGCTCGACTCGCGCGGATCGGACACAGGTCCGCGGATCGGACACGGGTTCGCAGAGGGGGCGGGGGGCGATGGGATGCATGGTGCTCCTGGGGCCGGTCGGGGAGGGGGTCATCGCATGACGTCGGCGAGGCGCCGGGCGAGGCGGACGAGGGCGATGTCGGTGCCGGTGCGCGAGATCAGGCACACCCCGACCGGCGCGGGGCCGAGCTGCGAGGGCACCGTCAGCAGCGGGGCCGACAGCGCCGGCAGGCCGCCGATCGCGGCGGGGGCCGTCATCCGCAGCGTCGCCTGTCGCACGGCATCGATGCGGGCGCCGTCGGCGGTGCGCATCGGCGCCGGGCCGGGCACGGTCGGCAGCAGCAGCACGCTGTCGCGCACGAGCTCCTGGACGCGCTCGCGCCGCGGACCGAGCTGCGCCCGTGCCGCGCTCTCCTGCGCCGGCGTCACCTGGCTCGCGATCCGGAAGCGCTCGGCGACGGCGGGACCCGTGGCCCCGGGGTGGGCGCGCAGCCATTCGGCGTTGTTGCGCCAGGCCTCGGCCGCCTGCACGGTGCGGAACGGCTCGTAGTACTCGTCGAGCGCGCCGATCTCGATCCGGCGCAGCACGGGCGGGTCGTCGAGCGTGGCGAGCCGGGCCAGGAACGCGTCGAACGCGTCACGGGTGTCGGGCTCGACGGCGTCCATCACCTCGTGCGGCACCAGGAAGCGCCACGGCAGGTCGTCCCCCGACTCGCCGAACACGCTCTCGGTCGACTCCGAGCCGTCGTAGCTGAGGCACCAGTCGACCACACGCTGCAGGGTCTCGCCGTCGCGGGCGAGCCAGCCGACGGTGTCGAAGGACTGCGCGAGCGGGAGGAGCCCCTGGCGTGGCACGAGCCCGTGGCTGGTGCGCAGCCCCCACAGGCCCTGGTATGACGCGGGCACGCGGATCGAGCCGGCGGTGTCGGTCGCCAGCGCGATCTCGGCCTGCCCGGTCGCGACCGCGCTCGCGGGCCCGCTCGAGGAGCCGCCGGGCAGGGCGCCGGGCAGGGCGCCGTTGGGCGGAGTGCCGTAGTGCGCGTTGTCGCCGGCGATCGAGTAGGCAAACTCGTCGGTGCGGGCGATGCCCCGCAGCGACGCCCCGCCGCGCAGCAGGTCGGCGACCGCCGAGGCGGTGGTGGCCTCGGGGCGCGACGACTCGAGGAAGGTCGGGTTTCCCGCGCCGATGCGGTAGCCCTTGATCGCGAACAGGTCCTTCACCGCGATGTTCAGGCCGTGCAGCGGCCCCTCCCACGCGCCCTGCAGCAGCGGGTCGCCGACCGAGCGCCAGACCGAGCGGTCCAGAGCGGTCGCGCGCCCGGTGACGTGCGCGGCCGTGATGCGCCACCGGCCGTCGTCCTTCTGCCAGATCTGCGTCTGCAGGCCGGTGCCGCCGCCGCGGTAGCGCGACACCGAGACCAGCAGCGCGACGTCGGGGGCCAGCCGGCGGTACTCGATCCGCTCGATCTCGCGGGGCGGCACGCCCCCGCGCACCCCGCGGAACGCGCTGATCGCGTCATGCCCGACGAGCAGGCCCGCGGCATCCCCGCGCATCGTCTCGGCTCCGGGCGCGAACATGTCGTCGAGCACGTCGAGGTCGTTGTCGAGGATCGCCCGCTCATAGCGGTCGAAGGCGTCGAACAGGTCGGCGGGGATGCCGTCGGCGATCGGGCTCATGCCGCTCCCTCCCGAGCATGTCCCAGTTCGGCGCGGTATGCGCAGCTCTTTCCGCGCCGAACTGGGACATCACCCGCGCGGAAGTGGGACATGGATGCCGGCGGGCGGGTCATGCCCGGCTCCGCCCGAGCGCGGCGACCGGACCCCGGTCCACGGCGGCGAAGTCGGCCTCGCGGATGCGGGCGTGCACCCCGCAGACGATGTCGACCACCTGCGAGATGTCGAAGTCGGTCGCGGCCGACAGATAGGCGTAGGCCAGGTGCTCCGACATGCCGTAGCGGGCCCGCAGCAGCGACAGCGCCGCGCGCACGCAGCGACGCACCGCCTCGTCGAGGTCGGGGTCGAGCCCGGTGGGAACCAGATACTCCGCGGTGCGCACCAGGGGTCCGGTCACCTCGCCGAACGCGGCGAGGGCCTGCTCGCGCGGGATCACGTCGAAGCGCAGGGTCGCCCGCAGCGACGCCTCCAGCGCCGTGAGCGCGACCTCGCCGTCGCCCTGCGCGAAGTGCGGGTCGCCGACGTAGGCGAGGGCGCCCTCCACCTGCACGGGCAGGTAGAGCACGGTGCCCTCGACGAGCAGGTTGATGTCGATGTTGCCGCCGTGGCTGCCCGGGGGGACCGAGTGCGGGCGGACCGCGCCGGCCACGGCGACCCCCATGGTGCCCAGGAACGGCGCCAGCGGGAAGGCGACCAGGCCTTCGCCGCCGTCGGTCAGGGGCAGGACGCCCACGTCGCCGTCCGGGCGCTGCTCGACCGGCGCGAAGACGCTCACGGTGTGCTCGCCCCGGGGCAGCTCGCCGACCAGCGCGCCCTTGCCGTGCCGGTTCGAGATGACGCCGTACGGCACCCGCGGGGTGAGCGTCTCCACCGTGATCTCGAGCAGGTCTCCGGGCCGGGCACCGGTGACGAACACGGGGCCGGTGACCACGTGGGGGCCGTCGGCGAGCGGGTCGCGAGCGAGCTCCCGGGCGATCTCGACGGCGTCCGCCAGCACCGCGGAGGCGTCCACGCCCTTGCCGGCGAAGTACGCCAGCGGATCCTTGCCCTGGTCTTCGAGGATCCCCTCGTGGCTGACCGTGTCGATCGTGACGCTCTGACCCGCATCGATCGTGAGCACCGGGGCGTCCGTCTCGCAGGGGAGCCTGCCCCACAGCACGGTGGCCGGGCCCGCGGGCAGGTAGTGGTCGCCGGGACGGTCCCCCGTGCCGGGCTGCAGGATCTCGAACGTCACGCGCGCTCCTCGGACATGACCAGCAGTTCGTCGCCGTTCCGCTCGGACACGGCCTGACCGCGACGGTACACGGTCGAGCCCCGCAGATAGGTCGTGCGCACGACGCCGGAGAGCGTGCGTGCGTCCCACGGCGACAGCGGGTTGCGGTATTCGAGCCGATCGGCGTGCACGACGAACTCCTCGTCCGGGGCGAACTCCACCAGATGCGCGGGCGCGCCGGGGCGGATGCGACCGGGGCCGGCGAGCCCGGCGACGCGGGCGGGACCCGTGGTCATCCAGGGCAGCAGCCGTTCCAGGGGGATGCCGCGGCGTCGCGCCTCGGTGTGCACCGCGGACAGGCCCGTCTGCAGCCCCGCGATGCCGCCCCAGGCCAGACCGAAGTCGGGATCCTTCAGGTCGGCCGTGGAGGGCGAGTGGTCGCTGACGACCGCGTCGATCGTGCCGTCCAGGAGCCCCTCCCACAGCAGGTCCTGGTTGGCGGCGTCGCGGATGGGCGGGCAGCACTTGAAGGATGCGGCTCCGTCGGGCACCTGCGCCGCATCCAGGGTCAGATAGTGCGGGCAGGTCTCCACCGTGATGCGCACCCCCTCAGCCTTCGCGGCGCGCACCTGGTCGAGGGCGCCGCCGTCGGAGACGTGCACGATGTGGACGCGCGCGCCGGTGCGCCGGGCCGCGTCGATCACGCGGCGGATGGCGACGCGTTCGCCGACGGGGGGACGCGAGGCGAGGAAGTCGGCGTAGCGCACGCCCAGCGCCCCGTCGCCGTGGACGTGCGCCGGGTCCTCGGCGTGCACGATGAGCAGGCCGTCGAACGCGGCCAGCTCGGCGAGCGCCCGCTCCAGCTGCGCGGCGTCGAGATGCCCGAACTCGTCGATCCCGCTGGGCAGGAGGAAGCACTTGAACCCGACCACGCCGGCGTCGGCGAGCTCGCGCAGGCGGCCGAGGTTCTCCGGGACGGCGCCGCCCCAGTAGGCGACGTCGACGGCGAGCTTGCCCGAGGCCGCGGCGCGCTTGGCCGCGAGGGCCTCTGGGCTCGTGGTCACCGGCACGCTGTTCAGCGGCATGTCGATCAGGGTGGTGACGCCGCCTGCGGCCGCGGCGGCCGTGCCGGTGGCGAACCCCTCCCACTCGGTGCGGCCGGGCTCGTCCAGATGCACGTGCGAGTCGACGAGCCCCGGCAGCAGCACCGCGTCGTCGGGCAGCACGGTCTCGGCGGCGGGGTCGAAGGGGTCGATGCGCGCGACGCGACCGTCCTCGATGCGGACGGTCGCCGGCGTGAACCCCCCGTCGATGAAGGCGCGGCGGGCGGCGACACTCGTGGGCATGACGCCCACGCTAGATCCTGCGCATTTCGCGAATGTAACCCAGATCAACATCATGGCGGCGCATCCGCGGGCGTCCGGGCCGTGCGCGGACGGTTCCACGCACGGCCCGGACGCGCGATCGCGTGCCGGCACGCCTCACTTCGGGGCCGTGAGCGGCGGCTCCGACTCGGAGGACTCCGCCTTCCCCTCCGTCCCCAGCAGCTGCGTCGGGATGAGCCCGGTGCCCTCCGCCTCGGGGTGCACGAGTGCCGCCGCGGCGGGTCCCCGCACCGCGTCGTGCGCGGAGATGGCGGGGTCGCCGCTTGCGAGCGCCTGCGTCTCGCCCGTGTTCAGCAGCAGGTTCAGCAGGATGGCGGTGATCGCGCCGGCCGAGATCCCGGAGTCGAAGATCAGTGTGAACCAGTCCGGGAACTGGTCGTAGATCGTGGGGGACACCGTCGGCAGCAGCGCGATCCCGACCGAGATCGCCACAACGAGCACGTTCTTGTTGTTGAACCGGACCTTGGTCAGCGTCCGGATCCCGGAGGCGGCGACCATCCCGAACAGCGCGATGCCCGCCCCGCCGAGCACGGCGCGCGGCACCCCCTCGACGACGGCGGCGACCTTGGGGATCAGACCCAGCAGCACCAGGATGCCGCCGCCCAGCGTGGCCACGTAACGCGAGCGGACGCCGGTGAGCGAGACGAGCCCGACGTTCTGGGCGAACGCCGTGTAGGGGAAGGTGTTGAACAGCCCGCCCAGGATCGTGCCGGCCCCGTCGGCGCGGAGCCCGTCGGCGAGCTGGCGGCGCGTGACCGGCTTGTCGACGATCTCGCCGACCGCGATCATGTCGCCCGTCGTCTCGGTCATGATGACGATCGCCACGACGATCATGGAGGCGACACCGGCGATCGGGAAGGTCGGCAGGCCGAAGTGGAGCGGCGTGACGAGCGCGAACCACTGCGCGTCCGCGACGCCCGACCAGTCGACCATGCCCGGCACGAGCAGCGCGACGATCGTGCCCACCACGAGCCCGAGCAGGACCGAGACCCGCGCCAGGGCGGCGGGCGCGAAACGCTCGATGAGCACGATGAACAGCAGCGTCCCCGCGGCGAAGGCGACGTTGACCGGGGGGGCGCCGTCGTCGGCATCGTTCACGATCCATCCCGCCGCGACGTCCATCAACGACAGGCCGATGATCAGGATCACGGTGCCGGTGACGATCGGCGGGAAGAACCGCAGCAGCTGCGAGAAGAACGGGGCGATGACGATCATGAACACCCCGCACGCGATCGTCGCGCCGAACACCGCGGTGATCCCCTCGCTCTGCCCGATCGCGATCAAGGGTCCGACCGCGGCGAAGGTCACCCCCTGCATGAGCGGCAACCGCACCCCGAACCGCCAGAACCCCACCGACTGCAGGATCGTGGCCAACCCGGCGACGAACAGGTCGGCGCTGATGAGGAAGGCCAGGTCGGTGGCGGAGTAGCCGAGCGCGCCGCCGACGATCAGCGGCACCGCGACCGCGCCGGCGTACATCGCCAGCACGTGCTGCACTCCGAGGGGGAACAGTCGTGCGAGCGGAGGGATGCCGTCGACGCTGTCGTCGTCGCGGCGGCGGATCTTCTTCTTCGGGCTCGTGTCAACAGACATCTGTGCTCCTTCGGCAAGACGGGATCGGGTGCGAGGAGGTGCTCAGTGTCAAGCTAGGACTTAACTTCGCCGAGACCCCGCCTTAAGCGAGAACTTAACGGCGTCGTTACGGCGCGGAAACGCGCTCCGGCGGCGCCTCAGCCGCCCTGCGGGTCGGCGCGATGGAGGGTGAGCCACACGGCGACCGCCGTGGTGTCCGCGGACTCGTTGACCACCCGATGCGGCCTGGTCGCCCAGAACGACAGCGAGCCTCCGGCGCCGAGCTCGACCGTGCCCTCCGTGAACTCGAACCGCAGCGCGCCACGCAGCACCGTCCCCACCTCGTAGCCGGAGTGCACCAGCATCGCGCCGTCGATGCTGGAGGAGGTGCGCGGCGGGTAGGTGGACTCGAACAGGTCCATGCCGTCCAGGGCGACCGGGGTCAGCCGACGGTAGAGGACCCCCTGGCCGAGCTCGGTCACCTCGACCTGGCCGGGGAGGGCGACCTTGACGTCGCGGATCGGCTCGACGACCTCCTGGTCGTCCAGCAGCACCGGCCGCAGCACGTCGTAGTCGTCGAAGATCGCCGAGACCGGCACGCCGACGACGCTCACGATCTCGATCAGCCGGTTCACGGACGGCTGCATCACACCGGTCTCGATCTGCGAGAGGGCGCTCGAGGAGATCCCGACGGCCTCGGCCACCGAGGCCAGCGAACGGCCGGACGACAGTCGCAACTGCCGCAGGCGGGCGCCCAGGCCTCCGCCGGCGTCGGGCCGACCCGACGCCCCCTTCTCGGCTGGGACCATCACGGTCGAATTGTATGGGCGGGGTGGCCGCACCCGCGCACAGCGCACGCACAGCCGGCGGCGACGCGATAGAAACAGAGAGGTAACCGCGGGGCAACCCATCGAGAACAGTTAATGCATAGCTTGACCGTTAAGCGATCGCTTCACGTCCGAGATCGACCGCGCGGAGACCGCGCAGAGAAGAGAGAACCATGTCCGACGTCGCCGTGCGCCTGGGACCGAACAAGTACGGAAAGGCGGAGAACCGGGTCGTGCGCATCGTGCGGGACACGCCCCGGCACGAGATCGCCGACCTCAACGTGACCTCGCAGCTGCGCGGCGCCGAGCTGGCCGACTCCTACCTCACGGGCGACAACGCGCGGGTGGTGGCCACCGACACCCAGAAGAACACGATCTTCGCCTTCGCGAAGTCCTTCGGCATCCCCTCCCCCGAGGAGTTCCTGCTCCACCTGTCCGAGCACTTCGTCGACGGCTTCGACTGGATCGAGGGCGGGCTCTGGCAGGCGGAGCAGTACGAGTGGGAACGGATCGTCGTGGGCGGCGAGCCGCATCCCCACTCCTTCGTGCGCAAGGGGCAGGGCACGCGGCTGGCCACCGTGCAGGTCATCGACGGTCGCACGCACGTGCTCGGCGGGGTCACCGACCTCGTCGTGCTCAAATCCACCGGGAGCGAGTTCCGCGGCTTCCCCCGCGACCAGTACACGACGCTCGCCGAGACCGACGACCGGATCATGGCCACGAGCGTCACCGCCCGGTGGCGCTACCTGCCCGAGGCGGTGGACGCCGGGATCGACTACAACGCCCTCTACACCGAGGTCACCGGGGCGCTGCTGTCGACGTTCGCATCCGTGCACTCGCTCGCCCTCCAGCAGACGCTGTACCAGATGGGCGCCGCGGCGATCTCGGCGCGCCCCGAGATCGCCGAGGTGCGCTTCGCCATGCCGAACAAGCACCACTTCGTCTACGACCTCTCCCGTTTCGGCCTCGACAACCCCAACGAGGTGTTCCACGCCGACGACCGCCCCTACGGGCTGATCGAGGGCACCGTGCTGCGCGCGGACGCGGCCGAGGCGCCGGAGGCGTGGACGGATGTGCCCGTCTTCGTCTGAGTCGGCAGCGCGGCGGGTCCGCCCTGGGCCCGCCGCGTGGGCGCCGCCGCGGCGGATAGGGTGACTGCCATGCAGCTGGCCGAGTTCAACGCGCTCTCCGAGGCGGAGGCGACCGGGGTCGTGACCGTGTGGGCCGCGATCCCGGGGTGGGTGGACGCGGTCGTCGCGGGGCGCCCGTACCGGTCCGTCGACGCGCTCGTCTCCTATGCGGGCGAGCTCGCGGCGGTGTGGTCGAGGACGGATCTGGATGTGGCGCTGGCGCACCATCCGCGGATCGGCGAGAAGGCGTCGGGCTCGGACGCCGAGGCGGCGGCGTCCCGGTCGGAACAGGCGTCGATGGCGGCCGCCGCGGACGAGGTGACGGCCGCGATCGCCGCCGGGAACGCGGAGTACGAGGCCCGGTTCGGGCGGGTGTTCCTCATCCGCGCCGCCGGCCGCTCGCCCGAGGAGATGCTGGCGCAGCTGCGCCGCCGGCTCGGCAACGACGACGAGACCGAGGCGCGCGAGGCGACGGCCCAGCTCGCGCAGATCGCCCTGCTGCGCCTGTCGGGCACCGTCCTCGACGACACCGTGGAGCCGGAGGAGGCCGAGTGACGCACCTGACCACGCACATCCTGGACGCGACCGCGGGAACGCCCGCGGGGGGCGTCGCCGTCACCCTGCACCGGCACCTCGAGGCGGGCGCACCGCATCCGGTCGCCGAAGGCTCCACCGACGCCGACGGGCGCCTCGCGCTGGGCCCGGACGAGCTCGAGCCCGGGACGTACGCGCTCGCCTTCGCGACCGGCGCCTACTTCGCCGACCGCGGCCTGGAGAGCTTCTACCCGATCGTGACGGTGACCTTCACGGTCGCCGACTCCCGCCACTACCACGTGCCGCTGCTGCTGAGCCCGTTCGCGTACTCGACCTACCGGGGCAGCTGAGCGTCACCGCCCGGGGCGGACGGCGCCGGCGGCTCAGCCGTGGAAGACCGCGTGCAGGTCGCCGGCGAGGTCGCGTCCGCCCAGCGCATCCAGTTCCATGAGCACGGCGACGCCGGCGACCACTCCCCCGACCCGCCCCACCAGCTCGCGCGCCGCCGCGATCGTGCCGCCCGTGGCGAGCACGTCGTCCAGCAGCAGCACCCGCGTGCCGGCGGGGATGTCGTCGTGCATCTCGATCGTCGCGGCGCCGTACTCGAGGGCGTAGTCGACCGAGGCCGCGGGGCGCGGCAGCTTGCCCGCCTTGCGGATCGGCACGAGTCCGACGCCGGCGGCGACGGCCGCCGCCCCGGCCAGCAGGAACCCGCGCGCCTCGATGCCGGCGACGACGTCGTACGCGCCCGCGAACGGCTCGAGCAGGGCGTCGACGACCACGCGCAGGCCCTCCGCGTCCGCCAACAGCGGGGCGATGTCACGGAAGAGCACCCCGGGCTCCGGATAGTCCGGGATGACGGCGATCAGG
>JASGDW010000039.1:0-6580 GCA_047606965.1 Microbacterium sp. | reverse complement strand
GCCGCGATGCTCGCCGACGCGGCGCACAACGACCTCCAGGTCGCCGCGCTCGCCCTGCGGCCCGAACTGGCGGAGGTGCTCGACGCGGGCGAGCGCGCCGGCGCGCTGGTGGGCCTCGTCTCCGGTTCCGGCCCGACGCTCGCCTTCCTCGCCGGTGACGCCGAGTCGGCCATAGAGCTGCAGGTGCTCCTGTCGGCTGCCGGGCATCGCGCGCTGCACGTGCACGGACCGTTCCCCGGCGCCCGCGTCATCGACTGAGGACGGCCACGATGGCACACGACGACATCGCGGCGGATGCGGCATCCGCGGCACGGCTGGCCGAGGCGGGGCTGGAGCTGCGCCGGATGGCGAACGAGGGACCGGAGCTGGTCGCCTGGCACGGCGCACAGGCGCGCGGCTTCCTCGAGACCGAGCGCACGGCGGCGCAGGACGCCGTCGCCGCCCAGACGTGGCGGGGGCGGCGTCTGATCGGAGTGCTCGATCGCACCGGGTCGCAGCCGGATTGGCCGGTCGGGACCGTGTCGAGCTGGGTCGCGGCGCTGAGCCTGCCCGGCGGTGCCGCGCCGGCCTGGGCGATCAGCTCCGTGACCGTGGCGGCCACGCATCGACGGCGCGGCATCGCCCGTGCCCTGTTGGAGGGGGAGCTGCGCACCGCCGCCGCCGTCGGCGTGCCGATCGCGTCGCTGACGGTCACCGAGTCGCCGCTGTACGGACGGTACGGCTTCGCGCCCGCCGTGTCGGTGGCGACCGTCTCGATCGATGTGAAGCGGGCGGGCTGGGCGGGGCCGGTCGCGCCCGGCCGCGTCGACTTCGTGACGCGGGAGCAGTGGCGGCGCGAGGCGCCGGCGCTGGGAGCCCGCGTGTTCGCGCAGCGTCCGGGGGAGCTGGCGGCCTCCGACGGCTACTGGGACCACGTCGCGGGCACGGCGGCGGACGCCGACCGGCCCGAGCGCATCCGCGCCGTCTGCTATCGCGACGATGCGGGCCGGGTGCAGGGACTGCTCGCCTACACGGTCACCGAGAACACGTCGGACTTCACGCGATCCCGCGTCGACGTCCGAGCCCTGATCGCGGCCGGCGACGCCGCCTCGGCCGCGCTGTGGCGGTTCCTCGTCGAGCTCGACCTGGTGCAGACCGTCGTGGCCACCGAGCAGTCGATCGACGATCCCGTGCTGTGGATGATCTCCGACCGGCGCGCCGCGACGGTCACACTGCACGACCACCACTACGTCCGCATCCTGGACGTGGCCGCCGCCCTGCAGGCGCGCCGCTACCGTCGGCCGGGCCGTCTGCTGCTGCAGATCACCGACACGCTGGGCATCGCGGGCGGCGCGTTCGTGCTGACCGTCGACGACGACGGCTCCGCCTCCGTCACCCCCGCGTCGGCGCGCGCGACCGCACCGGTGACGCTCACCGCCGACATCGCCGCGCTCTCGGCGTTGCTGCTCGGCCAGGTATCGGCGCGTACGCTCGCGGCGGCGGGGCGGCTGAACGCGACGGACGCCGGCGCCGTCGCCGATGTGTTCGGCTGGGACCCGCCGGCACGGCTCAGCTACTGGTACTGACATCGCCGGCGCGCGGCGCGAAGGGCGCGCAGCCGCCGGTCATGCCGGCAAGGCCTGTCGCTCGGGGCGAGGGGCCCCGTCAGGCGGTCGAGGCCCGGTACAGGGACTCGATCGACGTGTCCAGGGCGCGGTCGAACTCCTCGTCGCTCTGCCGCACGGTCAGCCCGTCCAGCAGGGCGCGGCCGAAGCCCGCGATCAGGCCGGCGTTGCGGGTCAGGCGGGCGGTCGCGTCCTCCCGGCCGTGTCCGCCGGAGTCGGCGAGCACCCGGGCGACCCGGGGGTGGGCGATCAGATCGGCGGCCAGGGCGTGCTCGGCCGAGACTCCCACGTCGATCCTGAGGAAGGGCAGGACGCCTTTGACCTGCCAGAGGTAGTCGACGGCGGGGCGCCCGTCGATCGTCCGCCGGAGGGCGTCCTCGCACAGGACGGCGCCCAGGACGCGGGCGCCCGTGAACGCCGGGCTGGTGATCACGCGAGCGCGCGCGGCGTGGACGAGGTCGGACCTCGCCGCTTCGCCCTCGCGCTCCGGATCGTCGGGGCCGTGGCGGGCGATGGCCTCCGGGACGCCGCCGCACTGGTCGAGGGCGGCGACGAGGCCCCGACCGGTCTCGAAGCGGGCGAGGCATCGTCAGCCCTGACGGCCCTTGAACCGGGGGTTGAGCCTGTTGATGACGTAGACCTTGCCGCGTCGGCGGACGACCTGGGCGCCCGGCTGGTTCTTCAGGGACTTGATCGAGGCTCGGACCTTCATGGCGACTCCTAGATGATAATAGTTATCATTAACGATAGTATCGGGCCGAACGGAATGGAGAACAACAGCGTGGATGCAGTGGACGTGATCGCGGTCGTCGGAGCATGTGGGCCGGAACGGCGCGGCTATGCGCAGCGGCTGGCGCAGCTGACCGAGCAGGCGTTCCTCCCCGCCTCCGGTCTCGCCGGATCGCCGGATCCGGCCCAGGATGCCGTGGCGTCGGCGTCCCGGAGCGATCCGGCCGCAGGCGCGGTCCTCGAGCTGCCCGACGAGGTGTCGGCGGTCGAGCTGATCGGCGCGTTCGCCGCCGACGAAGGCGCCCGGCTGCTCGCTCTGGTGTGCGTGGTCGACGCGGTGCACGTGCTCGCCGACCTGGACCGGCAGGACCATCTGCCGCCACGGGAAGCCCGCAGCGGTGTCGCCGTGCCCCTGATGGCGCGGGCGCACCTGACCGTCGCGCAGATCGAGTACGCCTCGACGATCGTGCTGGTGAACTGGTCGACCCTGGCGCCGTCCGATCTCACCGTCGTGATGGCGCTGCTGAACCACGTGAGCCCGCGCGCACGGCTGAGGCTGCACCGGGATGCCGTCGAGCGACTGGAGGCGGGTGAGGCGTACTCGGCCGTGCAGGACCGACCCGGATGGGTGTGCCTGCTCAACGGTGACTTCGACCCGCACATGGGCGACCCCCGGGTGACCGCGTTCCGTTACGAGCAGGTCCGCCCGTTGCATCCCGGAAGGCTCAAGCGGCTCCTGGACGAGCGGATCGAGTCCGGCGAGTTCGGCGCTGTCGTCCGCTCCGCCGGCTTCTGCCGCCTGGCGACGCGTCCGCGGGTCGTCGCGCAGTGGGACCACGTCGGCCGGGTCTTCTCGCTGAACCCGCTCGCCGTCGACGACCGGCTCGAGGACGAGGAGGAGCTGCTCGCCCTCGGACAGGACCTCGCGATCGTCGGCATCGGGCTCGACCGGGACGGGCTGACCGCTGCGCTCGACGAGGCGGCGCTGAGCGACGAGGAGCTCGCCGCAGGGCCGGCGGCGTGGGCGGCGTTCCCCGACCCGTTCCCGTTCTGGGCGCTCGCCACCGAACGGAGCGAGTGATGTCGACGCGTCCCGCTCGTAGGTCCTCGACGGCGTTCCTGCTCAGCTGCGCCGCCCTCGCGGTCGCCGGCGCTCTGCTGGGGACCGCCAACCGCTTCGTCCAGGCGGCTGCGCTCGTCCTCGCCCCGCACGCGCTCGCCCTGTTCCTGCCGGTCGCGGTGCTCGCGCCGAGCATCGCCCTGCACCTGCTCCGCCGGCCCGGCGCCGGCCTGCTGACGGCCTTCCTCGCGAGCCTGGTCGCGCTGCCGTTCAGTCCCTCCGGGGCCGGTGTCTTCCAGGCGGTCGGATCGGTGCTGGTCGGGCTGCTGCTCGAGGCGCCCTTCGCCGTCGTGCGCTACCGCCGGTTCTCCTGGTGGGGCTCCGTCCTCGGCGCGCTGCTGGTGGGGGCGCTCCTGTGCGGGATCCACTGGAGCTTATGGGGGATGAGCAGGATGCTGCCGATCCCGGCCGCGGTGATGGTCGTGCTCGTCGTCGCCGGCGCGATCGGCTGGGCGCTGGCGGGTCTGGCGATCGGCCGTCGTCTGTGGGCGCTCGGCCTGGCCCGCCAGGCGACGCATGTGCGCGAAGAGGACGCCGCTCGGTGAGCGGACCGCATCCCGGGGCGCGCGAGCGGGACCCGTTGCCCGCCGCGGTGCGGGACTCGCCCCCGCGGTGGGTGCCGTGGGCGTCCGTCGGGATCGCCTGGGCGGGCGCGATCGCCACCGCCTCGCTGTTCGCCTGGCTCGGCGGCACGATCGACGACGGCGTCCCGCCGCCGGGAGCGTGGCCGCTGCCCGTGCTGCTCGCCGTCGTCGCGGCGGCCTGCGCGGGTGCGGGTCCATGGCTGTCCTCCTGGGCTGGATCCGACGCGGAGCGACGGCTGCGCCGTGCGGCGCTCGCCCGGATCTTCGACCTCGGAGTGGCAGGCACGGCGGGTCGCTCCGGCCGGCTGCTCTCGCTGGTCACCGACGCGGTCGAACGCACGGCGCACTACCGCGCGGCGTTCCTCGGTCCGATCGTCGGCGCGCTGACGACACCGCTGCTGGTGCTGGCGGTCATGGCGCTCACCGCCGACGCGGCCACCGCGGGGTGGCTCGCGCTGCTGATCCTGCTCGTTCCGCTGCTGGTCGGTGGCTTCCAGCGCGCCGTCCGCCCGATCGGCGCCGCTTACCGGCGTTCCCGGGCGCGGCTGACGGCCGGGTTCCTCGAGGCGATCCAGGCGTTGGACATGCTTGTGTACGCGCGCGCCGCCGGCCGGGTCGCCGCCGACCTCGCCCGCCGCGGGGAGGAGCACCGGCGCGGGCTGATGCGGATGCTGGCCGGGAACCAGCTGCTCGTCTTCGTCGTCGACGCCGCCTTCTCGCTGAGCATCGTGGTCGCCGCGACCGCCATCGCGGTCGGGCGCGTGAGGGACGGCGGCATCACCGTCGGGGCGGGGACTGCGATCGTGCTGATGACGGTGCTGGTGATCGGCCCGGTCGACGTGGTCGGCCAGTTCTTCTACATCGGCATCGGCGGACGCGCCGCTCAGCGGCAGCTCGTCGTCCACCTCGCCGGGGAGGCCGCAGCGAGGCCGCCCGCCTCCGAGGCCTCCGTCTCGGCGGCGGGCGACGCGATCGTGCTCGAGGACGTCACAGCGGCGTGGCCGGGTGGTGAGCCGGTGCTGCGTGGCGTGTCGCTGCGTGTCGCGCCGGGCGAGCGGGCCGTCCTGGTCGGGCCGAGCGGGATCGGCAAGTCGACCGTCAGCGCCCTCCTCCAGGCCCAGCTGCGACCCGCCGCCGGCCGTGTGCTCGTCGACGGAATCGACACCCGGACGAGCGACCCGGCGGCTGTCCGGTCGCGGCTGACGGTTGTCGAGCAGCGACCCTTCCTGTTCCTCGGCTCGATCGCCGAGAACCTCCGGATGGCCGATCCCGCGGCCACGGACCAGCGGCTGTGGGAGGCGCTCGGGGTCGCGGGCCTGCGGGCCGAGGTCGAGGCGATGCCCGCGGGACTGGACACCCCTGTCGGGGAGCACGGGACACTGCTGTCGGGCGGGCAGGCGCAGAGGCTCGCGATCGCCCGCGCCGCGCTGCGCGATGCGCCGATCCTGATCCTGGACGAGCCCACCTCCCAGGTCGACCTTGTCGGCGAGGCCGCCATCCTCGACGCCCTGAACCGGCTCGCCACCGGCCGCACCGTGCTGATGATCGCCCACCGGCCCGGTGCGATCCTCGCCGCCGACCGGATCATCGCCCTCGACCGCGAGGGCGTCGGGGCATGACCGGGCAGGCCACGGGACGGGCGCAGATCGCCCGCTGGCTCGTCGGGCGCACCCGTCCGCTGCTGCCGACTCTGGCGGTGTCTGTGGTCGCGCGGATCGCGAACCAGCTGTTCGGGGTCGCCCTGCTCGTGATCGCCGCCACCACGGTCGCAGACGCGGCGACGGGGAGACCGATCGACGTGCCGGCGCTGATCGTCTGGCTCGCGGGGGTCGCGCTGGCCAAGGCGTTGCTGCGCTACCTCGAGCACTACGCCGGCCACTGGGTCGCCTTCGCCGCGCTGCAGCGGTTGCGAGAGCTGCTGTTCGCCCGCCTCGTCCCGCAGGCGCCCGCCGCCACCCAGGGTCGCGCCGGGGCGGAGCTGACCGAACGGGCCATCGGCGACATCGACCGGATCGAGGTGTTCTTCGCCCACACCCTTCCCCCCGCCGTCGCCGCCTTCGCCGTCCCCGCGATCACGCTCGTCTGGCTCGGCGCCACTGTCGACGCGGTCCTGGCGGCCGCGTTGGCGCCGTTCGTCCTCGCCGTGCTCCTGGTCCCGATCACCGCCGGCTCCGTGACCTGGCGCGCCGCCCGTAGCGTCGGCGCGGCCCGTGGCGCGCTGGCGGCGAGACTGGGGGACGACATCCAGGGCACCCGCGAGATCCTCGCCCTCGACGCCGCCGGAACCCGCCTGCGTGGGCTCGAGGCGGCCGATCGCCGGCTCTCCGCCGCGCGAACCGCCGCCGGTCGCATCCCGGCGATCCGAGGCGCCGTCACTGTGCTGCTGCAGGCGGCCGCGCTGCTCGCGCTCACGGTCGTCGCCGGGTCCTCGGGCGCACCGTTCGCAGCGACCGTGTGCGCGCTCGCCGTCGCGGTCGGGCTCTGGGCGCCGGCCCGCGGGGTCGACGACTTCGCCGCCGGGCTGGACGCGGCGCTCGCCGCCG
>JASGDW010000038.1:0-9621 GCA_047606965.1 Microbacterium sp. | reverse complement strand
GGGGGTGGGGGGGCTGTGGGGGGGTGTGGCGCGCAACCGCCCCCCCCACCTCCGGGATGTCACAGGTCGAACTCGACGTTCACGATCTGCTCGAGCTGCGGGGTGTCGGCCGAGGTGCCGAGCGCGCCCACCGTGTACAGCTGGTAGATCGGCTCATCGGAGACCAGCTCGTACTCCTCGGTCTCACCGTCGGGCCCGATCGCGGCGCCCGAGATCGTGTACTCGTCGGCGGTCGCGTCATAGACGATCTCGACCGTGAACTCGTTCGAGACGGGCTCGTCGGGCGTGTACTGGTACTGGTCATCGACCGTGGAACCGAGCAGCGAGACGTCCCCCTCCTCGTTGAACCAGGCGGCTGGGCCCTGCTCCCGGACACTGGAGTCCGCGTCGTCGCTCGGGCGCCAGTCGGCGTCGGTGACGTTGCCGAGGATCGCATAGAACCCGGCGTTGTCGAGGTCCGGACTAATGAGCAGGTTGATCGCAGTGCCCGGATCCTCACCCTCCGGCGCCGTGACCGTGTACTCGATCGTCGCGGTCCAGGTGTTCGTGCCGGTCGAGGTCGTCGACACGGTCGCGACGTTGCCCGAGGTGCTCGTGGCGTTGTCGACGACGATCGTGGTGTCGCTGTCGGTCACGGCGTCGATCGCGGGCGTGGCCGCCCAGGACGGCACCGCGGCGACCAGGGTGAGGGCGCCGGCGGTGCCGAGCCCCACGAGGCCCCGGATCAGCCCCCGGCGGATCGGCGCATCCTTCTCGATGGTGGTGTTCATTCCTTCTTCACCCTTCGGTAAAGTGGGCGCGGCCGCGCGGCCGCGCCCATCCCACGGCGACTCGGTCGAGACGCCGCCTCGGGTCGCGTAGCCGCCGGGGCGAGACCTCTGTCACGATCTCTCGTCCCGGTTCCCGCCTCAGTCGCCGTCGCGCTCTGCTGCGATCACCCACACGCCCCAGGACTGCGGTTCGGGTGTGTCGTCGGCTCCTCTCCGGAAGCCGGTGAGGTCACGCTAGCGCACAGCAAAAATTTAGGCAAGCCTTACCTTCTTTATAACCGTTATGGAGCGCGACCTGACGTGCTTCCACGGGTTCATTAGGCTGACCGGGTGAAGATCCTCGTCCTCGGCTCAGGCGCGCGCGAGCACGCCATCATCCTCGCCCTCCGCTCGGAGCGGACGCCCCACGAGATCTTCGCGGCTCCCGGCAACGCCGGCATCGCACGGGATGCGACGATCCTCCCGCTGGACGCGAACGACCCGGCAGCCGTCGCCGACCACGCCGACACTCATGCCGTCGACCTCGTCGTCATCGGCCCCGAGGCCCCGCTGGTCGCCGGCGTCGCCGACGCGCTGCGCGAGCGCGGCATCCCCGTGTTCGGCCCCGGCAAGGCGGCGGCGCAGCTCGAGGGATCGAAGACGTTCGCGAAGCGGATCATGGACGCCGCCGGCGTCCCGACCGGCCGCGCGATCCACGCCCGCACCGTCGCCGAGGTCGAAGCCGCGCTCGACGAGCTCGGCGCCCCGCACGTGGTCAAGGCCGACGGGCTGGCCGCCGGCAAGGGCGTCATCGTGACCGGCGACCGGGCCGCCGCCCTCGCCCACGCCGAGGAGTACCTGCCGGGCGGATCGGTGCTCGTCGAGGAGTTCCTCTCCGGCCCCGAGGTCTCGCTGTTCTTCCTCAGCGACGGCGACACGGTCCGCCCGCTCAGCCCGGCGCAGGACTACAAGCGCCTGCGCGACGGGGACGAGGGCCCGAACACCGGCGGCATGGGCGCCTATTCGCCGCTGCCGTGGCTCGACGACCGGTTCGGCGGCGAGGACGCCTTCGTCGACCTGGTCACCCGCACCGTCGCCGAGCCGGTCATCCGGCAACTGGACGCCGAGGGCACCCCTTTCATCGGCCTGCTCTACGCAGGACTCGTCGTCACCGACGACGGCGTCAAGGTCATCGAGTTCAACGCCCGCTTCGGCGACCCCGAGACCCAGGTCGTCCTCCCCCGCCTGGTCGACCCGCTCTCGGGCCTCCTGCTCGCCGCGGCCGTCGGCACGCTCGAGGACGTGCCTCGTCCCGCCTTCGCCGAGACGGCGGCGGTCACCGTCGTGCTCGCCAGCGAGGGGTACCCGCAGGCGCCGATCACGGGGCGCGCGCTGAGCGGGCTCGGCGCCGCGTCCGCCGTCGACGGCGTGCACCTGGCGCACGCGGCGACCGCCGAACACGACGGCGCGCTGATCGCGACCGGTGGCCGGGTGCTCAACGTCGTGGCGCTCGGGACCACCTTCGGCCAGGCCCGAGACCGGGCCTATCGCGCCATCGGCGAGATCTCGCTCGCCGGCGGCCAGCACCGCGGCGACATCGCCGCCTCGGTCGCGGGCCGACCCGCATAGTCGGTGCCTGCGCGGCGAGACGGCGCAGATGCCGCGTTCCGCGGCTGTTAGCGTGACATACGTGCCGTCTCGTGAAAGCGGATCGGGTCTGGACGCCGAGACCCGACGGATGCTGTGGCGCTTCGCGCCCATGATCTACGGGCCGACGCTGCTTTTCGGTCTCGGCGAGGGCGCGCTGCTGCCGGTGCTGCCCTCGATCGCGAGCGGGATGGGCGCCGACGTGCCGGAGGCCGCGTTCGTGGCGTCCGTGATCGTGGTGGCCCGCATGATCGGCAACCTCCCCGCCGGCTGGCTCGTCGACCGCATCGGCGAGCGCTACACGATGGCGATCGCCGGCGCCGTCGCGCTACTGGGCACGATCGGGGTCATCTTCGCGCCCGACGTCGCCGTCATGTCCGTCGCCGTCTTCGGCGTGGGCTTCTCGGCCGCCGCCTTCGGCCTGGCCCGGCACGCGTTCATGACGACCCGCGTCCCACTGGGCTACCGCGCCCGCTCGCTGTCGATACTCGGCGGATCGTTCCGGTTCGGCCTGTTCGTCGGCCCCTTCGTCGGCGCCCTGCTGCTGGTGTGGACCACGACCGACACCTCGGCGGCGTGGTTCTTCGCCGCGATGCTCGCGCTGCTGATCCTGCTCGTCCTGCTCGGTCGCGACCCGGAGGAGGAACTCGCCGCCGAGGGCCTCACGCCCTCGGCGGCGCTGCGGGTGGCCGACGACCTCGCCGACGACACCGGCGAGTCGACGACCGGGTCGATCCCCGCCGCGGAACGTCAGGGGGTGTTCCGCACCATGTGGCGCAACCGGGCGGTGCTGGCGCGGTTGGGCCTGTCGGCGGCGACGCTGTCCGGCATCCGTCAGGCCCGGGTGTATCTGACGCCCCTGTGGGGGGTGTCGCTGGGAATGGACGCCTCGACGATCTCGCTCGTGGTGGGGCTCACGGGAGGGCTGGAGTTCCTGCTGTTCTACTCGAGCGGTCAGATCATGGACCGGTGGGGCCGTCTGTGGGCCTGCCTGCCGTCGATGGTGATCATGAGCGGCGCGTTCCTGGCGCTCGCCTTCACGCACGACCTCCGCTCGGCGGTGTCCTGCTTCATCGTCGTCGCGATCCTGGTGGGCATCGGCAACGGCCTGTCCAGCGGCATCCTGATGACGATCGGGGCGGATGTCGCGCCGGTCAGCGAGCCGGCTCCGTTCCTGGGGTCGTGGCGGACGCTGACCGATGTCGGCGGCGCCGCGATCCCGGTGATCATCGCGGCGGTCAGCGCGGCGGCGACGCTGCCGATCGCGACCGCCGTGGTGGGCGTCATCGGCCTCGCCGGGGCGGTCGGCTTCTGGCGGTACGTGCCGCGCTACGTCCCGCATCCGGCGTGACGAGCGGGCGCGCTTGCGCGCGCGGGACCGGACGCGGGGCGGTTTGACCCGGCGGGATATTGGCGGCAACATTGGCGACAATGTTGCCGAGCGGCTCACCGGCCGAGAACGGGAGAGCCCACGTGATCATCGACATCCACGGCCACTACACGACCGCACCCGCCCCGTTGCAGGCCTGGCGGGACGCGCAGATCGCCGCCTTCGACGTCGGCGCCCAGGCGCCGGCGTCCGATCCGGCGATCACCGACGACCAGATCCGGGCGAGCATCGAGCCGAACCAGCTGCGGCTGATGGACGAGCGCGGCATCGACCTCACCGTGTTCTCCCCGCGGGCGTCGTTCATGGCCCACCACATCGGCGACGTCGCGGTGTCGGAGCGCTGGGCCCGCATCTGCAACGACCTGTGCGCACGCGTCGCCCGGCTCTACCCCGGCCGCTTCGCCCCCGCCGCCATGCTGCCGCAGTCGCCGGGCGTCGACCCCGCCACCTGCGTGCCCGAGATCCGGCGCGCGGTCGAGGAGCTCGGCGCCGTGGCGATCAACCTCAATCCCGACCCCTCCGGCGGCCACTGGAGCTCGCCGCCGCTGACCGACGAGTCGTGGTTCCCGATCTACGAGACGATGGTCGAATACGACATCCCCGCCATGGTCCACGTCTCCACGAGCGTGAACAGGGCCTTCCACACCACCGGCGCCCACTACCTCAACGCCGACACCACGGCGGTCATGCAGCTGATCCAAGGCGATCTGTTCACGCGGTTCCCCCAACTGCGACTGGTCATCCCGCACGGCGGGGGCGCCGCGCCGTACCACTGGGGCCGGTTCCGGGGCCTGGCGATGGCGCTGGGCAAACCGGAGCTCGGCGAGCACCTCCTGCGCAACGTCTACTTCGACACCTGCGTGTACCACCAGCCCGGCATCGACCTGCTCACCGAGGTCATCCCGGCCGAGAACATCCTGTTCGCCTCCGAGATGATCGGCGCGGTGCGCGACGTCGATCCGCGCACCGGGCACCACTTCGACGACACCCGGCGCTACGTCGAGGCCGCCGGGCTCTCGGCGGCGGACCTGGAACGGATCGAGCAGGCCAACGCCTTCCGCGTGTACCCGCGCCTGACCACCTGGGTGTGACCCTCTCAGCCGTGGGCTGACTCCCGCAGCGCCGTGATGACGCTGCCGACATGGGCGCTCATCGCTGCGGCGGCGGCGTCCGCGTCCCCCGCGCACACCGCATCGATGATCGCGAGGTGCTCGGGCAGCGACACGGCCGGGCGCCCGGCGACCAGTGAGAGCCGGAACTGATGCCGCACGACCTGGCCGCGCAGGTTCTCGAGCATCGCGGTCGCGGTCGCGTGCGCGGCCATCTCGCGCAGGGCGGTGTGCAGCGCCGCGTTCAGCTCCGAGTACCGCAGCAGCTCGCCCGTCCCGACCGCCGCGCGCATGCCATCGCCGATCTCGCGCAGCCGCGCGGAAGCGGCGGCGGTGACGTTCTCGGCGGCCCGCGCAGCCACGAGCGACTCGACCGCCCGGCGCACCTCGGTGATCTCGACCGCCTCTGCGAGCGAGATCTCGCGCACGCGCGCGCCGCGGTTCGGCTGCAGTTCGACCAGCCCCTCCGCGGCCAGCGCGATCAGCGCGTTGCGCAGCGCGAAGCGGCTCGCCCCGAACTCGACCGCCAGATCGGCCTCGATCAGACGCTGCCGGGGTGCGTAGCGGCCGGTGACGATGGCGTCCCGCAGCGCCAGCCGCACATCGCTCGACTCGGCGGTGGACGCCGCATCCGTCATCGTTCCCTCTTCTCCGACAGCGATCCGATTCTGCCGCACCTCGCGTGAGATCCGCTCACGGATCCGGTCGACGGCAGATTGTCGACAATAATGGCGGCTATAGTAGCGCTGGCGGTGCTCGACGACGGCCGTCCCCCGGCGCAGAAGGAGCAGCGGCATGACCGGCATCGTGGTGACGGAGATCGCCCGGGCGGACGCGGAGCTCGTCGCGGCGCTCGGACGGCTCGGATCCGCGACGGTGCACGAGGCGCAGGGCCGCACCGGCTACGTCGGCCCGGGCGTGCGCCCGATCCAGCAGGGCGCCGCGATCGCGGGCAGCGCCGTGACGGTGCTCACCGCCCCCGGCGACAACCTCATGGTGCACGTCGCGATCGAGCAGTCGCAGGCCGGCGACGTCATCGTCGTCGTCCCGCGGGGCGACTCGCCCTACGGCCACATCGGCGAGCTCATGGCCACCCAGATGCAGGTGCGCGGCGTGCGCGGCTACGTCACCTCGGCGGGTGTGCGCGACACGGCCGAGCTGCGGGCGATGGGCTTCCCAGCCTGGGCCGCGCACATCGCCGCCGAGGGATGCGTGAAGGACACCCCCGGATCGGTCAACGTGCCGGTCGTGCTCGGCGGCGCCGTCGTGAACGCCGGTGACATCGTGGTCGCCGACGACGACGGCGTCACGATCGTGCCGCGGGCGGATGCCGCCCGCGTGCTCGCCGCCGCCGAGGCGCGCGCCGCGAAGGAGGCCGCGAACCGGAAACGCTACGAGGCGGGCGAGATCTCCATGGACATCAACGGACTGCGTCCGGTGCTGGCCGATCTCGGGGTGCGCACGGTGACCCAGGCACAATACGACGATGGTCGTCGCTGATGCGAGAGTCCCGAACGGCTTTCGCCTCCGAAGTCGGCAGCCGCCAGGTCGCCGACCCGGTGCGCGACGGCATCCCCTGCCTGCTCATGCGCGGCGGGACCTCGAAGGGCGCCTACTTCCTCGGCGGCGACCTCCCCGCCGATCGCGAGGAACGCGACGCGCTCATGCTGCGGATCATGGGCAGCCCTGACCCGACCCAGATCGACGGGCTGGGCGGGGCGCATCCGCTCACCAGCAAGGTCGCGATCGTCTCGCGCTCGACCGCCGTCGACGTCGACCTCGACTACCTGTTCCTGCAGGTCGTCGTCGACGAGCCCGTCGTCGGCGACGCGCAGACGTGCGGCAACCTGCTGGCCGGGGTCGGGCCGTTCGCCCTCGAGCGCGGGCTGATCCCCGCCGGCGCGGAGTCCACGACGACGCGGATCCGACTGCTGAACACCGGAGACGTCGCGACCGCCGTCTTCGCCACCCCGGGCGGTCGCGTCGACTACGACGGCCCGGCGACCATCGACGGCGTGCCCGGCACCGCCTGCCCCGTCGAGCTCGAGCTCGCCCCCGCGCCCGGCAGGGCGCTGCTGCCCACCGGCAACGTCGTCGACGAGGTCGCCGGCCATCGTGCGACGCTCGTCGACAACGGGATGCCGGTCGTGCTGCTGGACGCCGGCGAGTTCGGCGTCGCAGGGACCGAGTCCCCGGCCGAGCTGGAGGCCCGCCCGGAGCTGGCGGCCGCGGTCGAGCGGGTGCGGCTGGACGCGGGCGGACTCATGGGTCTCGGCGATGTGACGGACCGGACCGTCCCCAAGATGTTCCTGCTGTCCGCGCCGAGCGGCGGCGGGGCGATCTCGACGCGGGCGTTCATCCCGCACCGGGTGCACACCTCGATCGGCGTGCTGATGGCCGCGTCGGTCGCCGCCGGCATCCACATCCCCGGCGCGGTCGGCGCCGAGCTGGCCGTGCTGCCGCCCGACGGCGAGGCGACCCGAATCGAGCACCCAAGCGGGGTCTTCCCCGCCCAGGTGAAGGTGGAGCAGGATGCCGAGGGGGTCTGGCACGCCGTCTCCCTGTCGCTGCGCACCGCCCGCAAGATCTTCGACGGCCGGGTCTTCCCCCGGCCCCGGCTGTAGGCAGGTCAGAGAGGACACGACATGGCCGTACCCGAGAACTTCGACATCGCCCACCTGGGCGCCATCGAGCTGTTCACCCCGAGGTTCGACGAGAGCCTCCGCTTCTTCCGCGACCTGCTCGCGATGCGCGAGGTCGCCCGGGTCGGCGACTCCGCCTACCTGCGGTGCTGGGACGAGTATCAGCTGTACTCGATCAAGCTCACGGCATCCGACACGAACGGCGTCGGCCGCACGCTCTACCGCGCCTCGAGCCCCGAGGCGCTCGACCGCCGCGTCGCCGCGATCGACGCCGCCGGCCTCGGGCACGGCTGGCGCGACCCGGAGGTGGGCGTCGGCCGGTCGTACGAGTTCGAGGACCCGGACGGCCACCTCATGGCGATCTACTACGACACCGAGCACTACGTGCCAGACGCCGACGACCGCCCCGCCCTGAAGAACCAGGCCGCGCGCTTCCCCGGTCGCGGCATCAACGTACGCCGACTCGACCACATCAACTACCTCGCCGCCGACGTGAACGCGGCCGGAGAGTTCTGGCGCGACGTCATGATGAGCCGGGAGTCCGAACGGGTGAGACTGGACGCGGGCGGCTACGGCGCCTGGTGGTTCCGGTTCCACCAGAAGTCGTACGACGTCGTGTACTCGGACGACTGGACCCGCGAGCGCGGCCGCTTCCACCACCTCGCCTTCGCCCCCGACAACCGCGAGGACATCCTGAAGGCCGCGGACATCTGCCTGGAGAACGGCGTCTACATCGAGTACGGCCCGTACAAGCATGCGATCAACCAGACGTTCTTCCTGTACGTGTGGGAACCCGGCGGCAACCGCATCGAGTTCGCCACCGCACAGGCCCGGCTCATCCTCGACCCCGACTGGCCGGTCGTCGAGTGGAGCCAGGCCGAGCGCGCCAAAGGGCAGGCGTGGGGGATGAAGACCGTGGCGACGTTCCACACGCACGGCACCCCGTACGTGGCGGACCAGGAGGCGATCGACGCCGCCGCGCTCGCCGGCGTTCCCTACGAGCCGACCGCCGCTCCGCCCGCATAGCGCCCTGCCCCGGCCGCCGGCCCGGTCGGGGCAGGCGGATGCGGCGGTGCCGACGACCAGGCGGATCCCCGCTGCTCGACCGGTGAGCGCATCGTCCTCCTGGGTCGAGGCGATGCCGCGCCGCGGGCTCAGCGCGAGCCGGTCCCGCAGCGCGGAGGCGGCGGCCTTCCGGCGGGCGTCGCTAGATTCGGGGATGCGGCGAGATTCGGAGGAATCCGCCGCATCCCCTCCGAATCTCGCAGCATCCCCGAATCCCGTCGCCGTGCGGGTGGCGTCGGGCCCCGCTCAGTACACGAACTCCATGAGCTCGACGCCGAGCGTGCGGAAGGCGTCGTGCACGCGCAGCCGATGCGCGATCGACAGGTCGTCGAAGCAGACGAGCAGGGCGTAGGCGATGCCGGCGCGGGGCCCGGCGAGCACCCCCGCCTCGGCGCGGATGCCGCTGGCCCGGCCGGTCTTGTTCACGAACAGCAGGCCGTGCTCGTCGTCGTCGTGCCCGAAAGGGTCGAGCCCGGTGGCCGAGGCCACGAGCGAGAGGTCGTGACCGAAGCTCAGCCACTCCGAGACCTGCGCGCTGACGGCGGGGCTGACCGCCTCCGCGTTCACCAGCGCGGCGAAAAGCTGCGCGTACTCGCGGGCCGAACCCACCGCCACATGCGGCGCGTCGTCGGGGCCCCGCTCGTCGCGGAAGCTGTCCATCAGCGCCGATCGGGTGAGCCCGAGAGCGTCGATCCGGGCCCGCACCGCGGGCAGCCCGACCCGTGACAGCAACGCGTTCGCGGCCAGCGCGTCGCCGGCGGACGCCGCGAGCACGGCGAGGTCGGACAGCGGCAGCGCGGGCGCCAGCAGATGCCGCCACACGCCGGAAACGGTCACCGGCTCGAGCGATGCCCGCTCCACGATCTCCAGCGGGCTCAACGCGCCCGACTCGAAGCGGGCGGCGAGCTCGATCAGAAGCGGCACGACGCCCAGGCCCGCGATCGGCACGCTCGTGAAGTCGTCGCCGGCGACGACGACCGAGCCGCCGTCCAGGTCCGTCACGTGAACGGACACCTGCG
>JASGDW010000037.1:0-5162 GCA_047606965.1 Microbacterium sp. | reverse complement strand
TCTTCGCGAGCGCGTTGCGCACGGCGTACGGCTGCGGCGAGACCGACGCCGCCCGGTCGGCGAGGCCCGTCTCCGGCGACGGCTCGAGGCCGCCGTCGGGCACCTCTGCGACCGGCACGACGATCCTCATGCGCGCTCCTTCCGAAGAGCGAGTCTATTCAGGGGAGCGGCACGCGCTCAGCGATGGCGGAACCCGGGCGCCCGCTTCTCACGGAACGCCGCCATGCCCTCCTTCTGGTCCTCGAGCGCGAAGAGCGAGGCGAAGACCTGCTTCTCGAAGCGGAGGCCGGCCGACAGCACGGTCTCCTGCGCCGCCCGCAACGCCTCCTTCGCGGCGTAGGCCACCGGCAGCGACATCGCCGCGATCGACTCCGCGACGCGCGCCGCCTCGTCGTGCAGCTCTGCGGCGGGCACCACACGGGACACGAGCCCCGCACGCTCGGCCTCGGCGGCATCCATCATGCGACCGGTGAGCACCAGCTCGGCGGCCTTGTAGGCCCCGATCGTCCGCGTGAGCCGCTGCGTGCCGCCCAGACCCGGGATGACGCCGAGCGTGATCTCGGGCTGACCGAAGCGCGCGGTGTCGGCGACGAGGATCACGTCGCAGGCCATCGCCAGCTCGCAGCCGCCGCCGAGGGCGAAGCCGGCGACCGCGGCGACCAGGGGCGTGCGCACCCGGGCCAGGCTCTCGAGCCCCGCGAAGGGGTCGCCCAGAGCCATGTCGCGGTATCCCTTGTCGGCCATCTCCTTGATGTCGGCGCCGGCCGCGAACACCCGCTCGCCGCCGGTGACCACGATCGCGCCGATGCCCTCGTCGGCGTCGAACGCGGCGGCGGCCTCTCCCAGTTCGCGGACCAGCGTCGAGTTCAGCGCGTTCAACGCCGCCGGCCGGTTCAGGGTGATCCAGCCGACGCGTCCGCGGGTGCTCACCAGGATCGTCTCGTCGTCGCTCATGTCGTCATCGTTCCATGTCCGCGGCGGCGTGCCCGGCAGCGGGGTGCCGCCGGAGCCGAGCGCGCGCCCCCGGCGTCCCTGTCTCGACGCTGGCATCGTCGCTGTCGAGGCCGCACGATGAAGGAGTGACGATCATGGGCGAACCCCAGGTGTGGAGGCTGATCGGGGTGTTCGCCGCGGTCGTGCTGGGCGGTTCGACGCGGTGGACGCGCGGACGGACCACCTCGACCGCGACGTGACGTTCCTCCTGTGCCGGGCCTGGGGCGAGCCGAGCTCCGACTGAGCCCGCCGGGCTCTACTGCCCGGCCTCCTCCGGGCGTTCGGCGATCGTGCGCTCGGCATCCGGGACGACATAGCCCTCGACGTGCCGTTCCTCGACGCCGTCGTAGGCCGACAGCGGGCGGATCAGGGCGTTGGACGCCGTCTGCTCGATGACGTGCGCGGTCCACCCGGTCACCCGCGACGCCGCGAACAGCGGGGTGAAGGTGGGGGTGTCGAACCCGATCAGGTGGTACGCCGGACCCGAGGGATAGTCGAGGTTCGGGTAGATGCCCTTGCGGCCGACGAACTCCCGCTCGAGCGCGTCATAGAGGGCCGCGAGCTCGCGGGCGTCGTCGTGCTCGACGAGGGTGTCCAGCGCCGCCTTCATGGTCGGCACGCGGGAGTCGCCGCGCTTGTAGACGCGATGCCCGAAGCCCATGATCTTGCGCCCCTCCGCGAGGGCGGCGTCCAGCCATGCCGAGACGTCCCCGGCGGTGCCGATCTCGTCGAAGATGTGCATGACGGCCTCGTTCGCACCGCCGTGCAGGGCGCCCTTGAGCGCGCCGATCGCGCCGACGACCGCGGAATACAGGTCGGCGGTCGTGCTCGTGATCACCCGCGCCGTGAACGTGGAGGCGTTGAAGGAGTGCTCGGCGTACAGGATCAGCGAGACGTCGAACGCCGCGGCCACGACGTCGGCCGGCTCCTCGCCGAAGGTCATCCACAGGAAGTTGCGCGCGTAGCCGAGGTCGCCGCGCGGCGGCACGAGGTCCTGACCGCGACGACGGCGCTGGTCGTAGGCGACGATCGCGGGGATCTTCGCGAACAGCAGCTTCGCCTTGGCCAGGTCGGATGCCGGCGAGCTGTCGGCCGCGGCCGGGTCGCTCGCGCCGAGCACCGAGACGGCGGTGCGCAACACGTCCATGGGGTGCGCGGTCGGCGGCAGCAGGTCGATCGCCGCCCGCACGTTCTCGTCCAGGTCGCGGTGCGTGCGCTCGAAGGTCTCGAACTCGCTCAGCTCCTGCGGGGCGGGCAGCTCGCCGTGCCACAGCAGATACGCGACCGCCTCGAACGTCTGGGTCGCCGCGAGCTCCTGCACCGGGTAGCCGCGGTAGAGCAGCGAGTTGGTCTCGGGGTTGACCTTGCTGATCGCGGTGCGGTCGACCGTGACGCCCGCCAGGCCCTTGTGGATCTCGATGTCGGTCATGGCCGCTCCTTGGTGACGGTGAAGTCGTAGATGCTCGTGTCGAAGCGGGCGTACTGCTCGTAGTCGACGAGGTCGTAGAGGTCGGCGCGGTGCTGCATCTCGGGCAGCAGCCCGGTGAGGTGCCCCTCCTCGCGCAGGGTGTCCAGGGCGCGTCCTGCGGCGCCCATCGCCATGCGCAGCAGCGAGACGGGCCAGATGACGATGTTCACGCCGATCTCGCGCAGCGCGTCGACACCGAACAGCTCGCTCTTTCCGAACTCGGTCATGTTGGCCAGGATCGGCACGTCGACGGCGGCGCGCACCGCCGCGAACTCGTCGAGGGTGCGCATCGCCTCGGGGAAGATCGCGTCGGCGCCGGCGTCGACGAGGGCGCGGGCCCGGTCGATCGCGGCCGGAAGGCCTTCCACCGCACGGATGTCGGTGCGCGCCACGATCAGGAAGTTCTCGTCGCGGCGGGCGTCGACGGCGGCGCGGATGCGCCCCCGGGCGGTCTCGGCATCCACCACGGCCTTGCCGTCGAGGTGCCCGCACCGCTTGGGATTGACCTGGTCCTCGATGTGGCAGCCTGCGAGCCCCGCCTCCTCCAGCGTCTGGATCGTACGGGCCACGTTCATCGGCTCGCCGAACCCGGTGTCGGCGTCGATGATCGCGGGCAGCTCGGTCATCCGGGCGATCTGCTGCCCGCGGCCGGCGACCTCGCCGAGCGTCGTCAGCCCGATGTCGGGCAGCCCCAGGTCGGCGGCGATGACCGCGCCGGAGACGTAGACCCCGTCGAAGCCCTTCCGCTCGATCAGGCGCGCCGACAGCGGGTTGAACGCGCCCGGGAAGCGCAGCAGCTCGCCGGTCGCGAGCCGCTCGCGCAGGATCCGCCGTTTCTCGCCCGCCGGGGTGGTCGCGTAGAGCATCAGAACCGCTCCTTCCCGCCGGGGTGCGTGTCATAACTCCGCCTGCTCGGCCCCGCAAGGCCCGGGGCGCGGTCCTCACGCCCGTCCAGGCGGAGTCGTGACACACCACGCATCAGAACAGGCCCTTCGGGGCGGGGGCGGATGCCAGCACGCCGAACGCCGCGACGATCGTCAGCTCGCGCACCTCGTCGGCGGTCAGCTCGGGCAGCCGCTGGGCGAGCGCGAGGAAGCGGTCGATCTCGGCCGCGTCGAGCACCGGCTCGGCGAGCAGCCGGAACTTGCGGACGTAGTCGGCCCGCGCGAACGGCCTGGCCCCGAGCGGGTGGGCGTCGGCGACGGCGATCTCCTCGCTGAGCACGGTGCCGTCGGCGAGCCGGATCTCGGCACGACCGCCGAAGGCCTGTTCGGCCGGGTCGACGCAGTGGTAGCGGCGGGTCCACTCGGCGTCCTCGGCCGTGGTGATCTTGCGCCACAGCGCGACGGTGTCCTCCCGGCCGGCGCGCTCGGACGTGTAGGAGTCGACGTGGTGCCACGCCCCGTCCTGCAGCGCGACCGCGAAGATGTACGGGATCGAGTGGTCGAGGGTCTCGCGGGACGCGGCGGGGTCGTACTTCTGCGGGTCGTTCGCGCCCGAGCCGATCACGTGGTGGGTGTGATGCGAGGTGTGCAGCACGATCGAGGCGACGTTCGCCGGGTCGGTCAGCTCCGGGTGCTCGCCGTGCAGCCTGCGGGCGAGGTCGATCCACGCCTGCGCCTGGTATTCGGCCGAGTGCTCCTTCGTGTAGGAGTCGAGGATCGCGCGCTTGGGCTCGCCGGCCGCGGGCAGCGGCACCTCGTAGGCGGCGTCGGGGCCGTCCAGCAGCCACGCGACGACCCCGTCCTCGCCCTCGTAGATCGGCGACGGGCTGGTCTCGCCGCGCATCGCCCGATCAACGGCCTCCACGGCCATCTTCCCGGCGAACGCCGGCGCGTAGGCCTTCCAGGAGGAGATCTCCCCCTTGCGGGACTGCCGGGTCGCGGTCGTGGTGTGCAGCGCCTGAGCGACCGCCTGGTGGATCGTCTCGACGGGAAGGCCCAGCAGGGCGCCGATGCCCGCCGCCGATGCCGGTCCGAGGTGGGCGACGTGGTCGATCTTGTGCGCGTGCAGGCTGATGGCCTTCGACAGGTCGATCTGGATCTCGTACCCGGCGGCGATCCCGCGTACGAGGGCCGCTCCGTCGGCGCCGACGTGCTGGGCGACGGCGAGGATCGGCGGGATGTTGTCGCCCGGGTGCGAGTACTCGGCGGCCAGGAAGGTGTCGTGGTAGTCGAGCTCGCGCACCGCGACCCCGTTGGCCCAGGCCGCCCATTCGGGGCTCGTGCGCCGTTCGACCGGGCAGCCGAACACGGCCGAACCGCACCCGCCGATCGACACCGGGTGGTCGAGCGCCTGCTGGCGGGCCGCGCTCACCGGGCGCCGGGTGAGGGATGCCGCGGCCACCGCCGCGTCGTCGATCACGCGGTTGACGATCGTCTCGACCACCTCCGGCTCCACCGCCACGGGGTCGGCCGCGACCTGGGCGATGTGCCACGCGAGCTGGCCTTCGCGCGCCAGGTCCTCCTCGCTGCGGTGCACGCGGAGATGGTGGGTGATGGTCATGCTGCTCCTCGCTCGGGCGGATGTTCCCCTCCATGATGCTCCCCGTCCGCGGGTGGCCGAGGCGGGGCCCGCCCGCCGAGGCGGCTACTGTGGCGGCATGAGCCCGCGCCGATGCACCGCCATGTCCCACTTCGGCCCGGTCGATGTCCCACTTCGGCGCGGTATGAGGTCGCCATACCGCGCCGAAGTGGGACAT
>JASGDW010000036.1:0-3783 GCA_047606965.1 Microbacterium sp. | reverse complement strand
TCGCGATGTCGCGGTCCTTGGGCGGGATGTCGGTGACATCGCGGTCGCCGATGAGGATGCGGCCCGAGTTGACCTCTTCGAGGCCGGCCAGCATTCGCAGCGACGTGGACTTGCCGCAGCCGGACGGGCCGACCAGGACGAGGAACTCCCCGTCGCCCACCTCGAGGTTGAGCTTGTCGACCGCGGGGCGCGTGCCTCCGGGGTACAAGCGGGTCGCGTTGTCGAACGTGACAGACGCCATGTCTTCTTCTCCTTCACCGGCAGGTACGTGCCGGACGATCCGTTGTGAATGGAATAAACGGGGACTTCCCCGCGCGCGCGGCTTCGGGCGCAGGGCTCAGTATGGCATGCCCGTCTGGGCATTTCCCAGGCTGTCTGACTAGCATCGATGGGGCCGCTTCACCCGGGCGGCCCGCCGGGGCACCCCGGCTCCCGTGTGTCTTTGAGGTTCCATGTCCAGCGACGATCCATCGAACGTCCCGGCTCCGAGCGACCGCCGTGAAGCGGTGCGCGAGAAGGCGCAGCGAGTGCAGGTCAAGCACGCGCGCCTGCGAAAGCTGCGCATCGCGGGGCTGAGCGTTCTGGGGGTCGTCGTGGTCGCCGCGATCGTCACCGGGGTGGTGCTCGCGATCAGCTCGAAGACCTCCCAGCCGCTGCTGTCGCCCCGCAACCTCGACGCCGACGGCGGCATCCCGATCACCTCCGTCGCCGGCGTGGACTTCAGCGCCGACGACGCATCCGATCCGACCGCCACGCCCACGGCCACCACCGCGCCGACGCCCTCGGCGACCTCCGCGTCGAGCGTCGACATCCGCATCTACGTCGACTTCCTGGCCTCGGGCTCGCAGGAGTTCGAGCTGGCCAACGCCGAGCAGATCGCGACGTGGTTCACGGCGGGGTCCGCGACGGTGACCTACTACCCGGTGTCGATGCTGACGGCGAAGTCGAACGGCACCAAGTACTCGCTGCGTGCCGCGGCCTCGGCCGCGTGCGTGGCGACCTACTCGCCCGACGCCGCCTTCGCCTTCACGCATTCGCTGCTGGCTCAGCAGCCGGCGGTCGACTCCTCGGGGCTGAGCGACTCCGAGCTCGCCGACGTCGCGGATGCGGCGGGCGCCGAGTCGGCGGATCAGGTGCGCTCCTGCATCGAGGACGAGGACTACGTCTCCTGGGCGAAGAACGTCACGGACGCGGCGTTGGCCGGCATCCCGGACACGGACGACCTCAAGCTGACCGGAACTCCGCTGGTGCTCGTGAACGGTCAGGAGTACCAGGGCTCGCTCGACGACCCGAAGGAGTTCGCGCAGTTCGTGCTGACCACCGCGAGCGACAGCTACTACAGCGGCACGGCCTCGCCGTCTGCGACGTCCTAGACTCGTCGCGGTGCCCGCGTGCGGGCCACGCCGGCTTGGTGCAATTGGTAGCGCACCGTACCTGTAGTTCCGTACGAGGGCAGATCGTCGGTATCTGCGGGGTATGCGCAGCCGCACGCGCCATCGCGATGCTCAGATCATCACCCTTCCTGACGTGGAAGACCGGATCTTCGGCGAACAACACACCACCCGGACCCGACGCGCCCGCTGTTCGACGACGACGTGCGGGGCGTTCCCGCGTCTCGCGCCTGCTCGCGCTCAGTTGCGCACGAGCATCTTCATGCCTCGGCCCGCGCGCAGCTCTCCGAAGGTCGCCACGACCTCGTCGTAGCCGATCTCGTCCACCCAGCCGGTGATGTCGTACTTCCCCTCGGCCATCGCGGCGATCACCTCGTCGAAGTCCTGCGGCAGGTAGGCCAGCGTGCCGGCGATCTCGGTCTCGCCGATCACGAGTTGCGTCGGCAGGAACTCGAGCGGACGTTCGTGGATTGCGGCGACGATGGCCCGCCCGCCGGGCGTGAGGTTCGCGAGCGCGGAGGCGAAGGCCGGACCGACGCCCGCGGCGTCGAAGGCGGCATCCACTCCGTCCCCACCGGTCGCGGCATCGACGGCGGTACCGACGTCGTCAGACACCGGGTCGACCACGGTCGCGCCGAGCGCCTGGATCGCGGCGCGTCGTGGTGCGCTCGGCTCGGAGACGAGGACGTCGTCCACGCCGCGCGCCCGGAGGGCGAGCCACACGCCGATGCCGATCGGGCCCGCGCCCGCGATGAGCGCGCGTTGCCCCGCCACGATGCCGCTACGTCTCACGGCGTGCCAGGCGACGGCCATCGGCTCGACCAGCGCGCCCAGCTGAAGGGAGACGTTGTCGGGCAGTCGGTGCACCTTCGACGCCGGTACGGTCGTGAACTTGCTCATCCCGCCGCCGTGAGCGTTCAAGCCGTGAAAGGCGATCGTGCGGCAGGCGTTGAACATGCCCTTGCGACACGCGGCGCATTCGCCGCAGTAGTACACCGGCCACACGGCGACTCGATCGCCCGTCGCGAGGTTCGTCACGCCGTCGCCGATGGCCACGACGGTTCCGGAGAACTCGTGGCCGAGCACCTGCGGCGGCAGGGCACCGGTCAGCGGATGCGGGTGCGCGAAGTCGACGCCCGCCGCCTCCGGTGAGAAGTACACGTGCAGGTCCGAGCCGCAGATGCCGGCGAATGCGTTGCGCAGCTTCACCTCGCCCGGGCCGGGCTCCGGCTCCACGATCTCTTCGACGCGAACGTCCTCCTTGGCGTGGAACACCACTGCCCTCATGATCGCCCTCTTCCTCTCGGTCTCGGCTGTCTCTCTCTGCCCCGCTCAGGCCATGAGTCTCCGCAGATCGGGATAGCCGGTCGTGGACCACCCCGCATCCACGACCAGGTTGTCTCCGGAGATGTAGGAGGCGTCGTCGCTGGCGAGGAAGGCCACCGCGGCAGCGATCTCGCCGGGGTCGGCGGGGCGTCCGAGCGGGATGCGTGCCGCATAGGCCTCCGTGACGCCGGGAAGATCGGTGAGCCCCTTCGTCAGCGGTGTGGACACCAGTCCCGGGGAGACCGCGTTGACCCGGATGCCGTGTTCGCCGAGCTCCAGCGCAGCCTGCTTCACGAGCATCGCGACCCCGGCTTTCGGCACGGTGTAGCCGACCCCGAAGAACATCGGCACGAGCGAGTTCAGCGACGCCACATTGACGATCGCACCGGCCTTGCCCTCGGCGATGAACCGCCGGGCGGCCAGGCGCGTGCCATAGAACGCGCTGAACAGATTGAGCCGGATGCCGAACTCCCAGTCCGCAGAGCTGATGTCCGTCAGGGTGCCCGGCCGTGAGCCGCCCGCGACATTGATCATCGCGTCCAGGGTTCCGTGCTGCGACACTGCCTCGGCGATGAGCGCCTCGACCTGAGACTCGTCCGTGACATCCGCACGGACCCCGCTCACGCGTGGACCGAACGTCTCGCCGGCCGTGCGGACCAGCTCCTCATTGGTATCGGCGACGACGACCGATGCGCCCTCCTCGACCAGGCGCCGGGTGACCGCGGCCCCGATCCCCGACACACCCCCGGTGACGACCGCCACCTTGCCTTCAAAACGGGCAGACATGCGCTATCGCTCCTTCTGGCGCCTTCCTCGGCGCCCCATGAGCATACGCCTATTGGACAGGTGTTGGATAGATATCCTGTTCCGGCAGAATAGAGAGATGGACCCCCGGCGGCAGCGCACCCGCGAACGACTTCGCGGCGCGGTGCTCGAGCTCGCCGCCGCCAAGCCCATCGAGCGGGTGACGGTCGCCGAGCTGGCCCGGGCCGCCGGCGTCATGCGTGACACCGTCTACCGGCACACCCCCGGACCCGTCGAGCTGCTGGCCGAGGTGCTCGGCGAG
>JASGDW010000035.1:0-10905 GCA_047606965.1 Microbacterium sp. | reverse complement strand
GAGGTCCGGCCGGCCGAGGCCGGCGGCCCCGCCCTCGGTGGCCATCGCCAGCACGGCGCGCGCCGGCAGCTGCGGGCCGACCAGCGCGGAGACCTGCATCGCCAGGCGCGCATCGGCCAGCAGGTGCCCGGCGTCGTTGGAGCCGCCGCCGGAGGTCCCCAGCCCGACCGGCACGCCCGCCGCGAGCAGCCGGGCGACGGGGGCGATCCCCCACCCCATCGGCACGTCGCACCCCGGGGCGTGGGTCGCGCCCACCCCGGACGCGGACAGCCGCGCGATCTCGGCGTCCGTCACATCGCACAGGTGCGCGATCGTGACACCCGGCTCGAGCCACCCCCACTCGGCGAGCAGGTCGAGCGGACGCCGCCCGTACCGCTCGAGCGCGATCTCGGTGTCCACCTGCTCGTTGGCCTGCGTGCGCCGGCGCAGGCCGTGCCGCGCCGCGACCTCGCCCAGCCGGCGGTAGGTCTGCTCGGTGTCCGAGTGCACGCCGGCGGGTCCCACCGCGACCTGCAGCATGCCGTCCCGGGCCACTCCCCCGTCGTGATCGCCGCCCAGCAGCTCCGCCACGATCGCCTCCACGCTCTCCGCCGCGAATCCGGGGTCGTCGCGCGCCGTCCCCCGCACGAACACGAGCCGGGCGCCGAGGGAGGCCGCCGCCTCCGACACGGCGCGGGCGATCGCGACGGTGTCCTCGACCGTGCCGGCGGCGGGCCAGTTCAGCTGATGGTCGGCGACGGTCGTGACCCCGCACAGCAGCGACTCGGCCACCCCGACCGCGGCGGTCGCCGCCGTCAGCGACGGGTCTATCCCGGCAGCGGCATACGCGCCCGCCATCGCCGGCAGCCACTCGCGCATCGGCACGCCGCGCGTGCCCGGGAGGGTGCGGAAGCCGCTCTGCAGCAGGTGGTGGTGGGCGTTGACGAGTCCGGGCGTGACGACGCATCCGGTGGCGTCGAGCGTCTCGTCGCCGGGACCCGCGGCGGTCGCACGCCCAGGGTCTGCGACCCGCCCGTCGTCGCCGACGACGAGGTCGCCCTCGCGCTCGTCCCCGCCGTCGATCAGGATGCGGGTCGCCCCGCGCACGATCAGCATCCGCCGTCTCCTTCGGTGCCGCCGCGCGGCAGTGGCCTACACTGCACGACAAAAGCTACCGCCGGATCGTTTCCGCCTCGTTTCCCGGCAGGCGGGCCACGGAGCCGACCCGCCGTGCCGAGGAGAAGAGGATGGCCGATTCGTCGTTCGGGCACGATCGGGGGTTCGCGTCGTCCGTGCGCGCCGAGGTGGCCGGGGACGGCTGGGGCCGTTTCCCGCCCGGTTCGCCGGAGCGGCATGCGCTGCGGGCGATCCACGAGCTCACCGGCGTCGCGGTCCGCCCGCTCCGGCTGGACCTGGGCGACGGCTGCCGCGTCGAGGTGGACGGCGGTGCGGCGGACGGCTCCGTCGTGGCCCAGCTGCCGTTCCGCGGCGGCGAGTTCACCTCTGCCTACCGCAACAAGATCATGGCCGACATGTTCAAGCTGGGATGGCTGCGCCGGCTCGCCGCGCCTCGCGCCCGCGCCGTTCTCTGCGTCTCGCCGAGCGCCGCGGCGGCGTTCCGCCCGGGCGGCTGGCTCGTGCGCGCCGCCGCGGACACGGCGATCGACGCCTTCTGCTGGGACGGGCAGACCCTCGCGGCGCTGTCGCCTCCCGCCGGCTGAGCCCACTCGCCCGTCGTCATCCCGTGGATCGGCTATGGTGGAGGCGTCTGCATGGACCTCCGCCGGAATACCGCTGTCACGTTCGCCCGGCACGCTCTCCATGGCCGTCGACCCGCTCGATATCCAGGAGGCATCATGATCGTTCCCGCCACGCGGCGCGGCGGACGCCGTCCGGGGGTGCGGCGATGACCGGCATCGAGTACGGCGTGTTCCTGCCGAACGCGGCCGGCGGCTGGCTGGTCTCCGAGACGGCGCCCTACCCGCCCGCGGACTACGACTACAACAAGCGGATCGCCGTCGAGGCCGAGCGTCTCGGCCTCGACTTCGTCATGGCCATGGCGAAGTGGCGCGGCTTCGGCGGCACGACGGACCACTGGGGGCAGACCCTCGAGTCGGTGACGATGATGACCGGGATCGCCGAGGCCACCAGCCGGGTGAAGATCTGGGCGACCGTCCACGCGAACATGCAGAATCCGGCGTTCGCCGCCAAGGTGTTCGCCACCCTGCAGCAGGTCAGCCACGGCCGGGCGGGGATGAACATCGTCAACGGCTCCTACGCGGACGAGTTCGAGCAGATGGGCATCTGGGACGCGTCCATGTCCCACGAGGCCCGTTACCGCATGACGGAGGAATGGACGCGGCTGGTGCGGCGGCTGTGGACCGAGGACAGTGTGACCGAGCACGGCGAGTTCTTCGCCCTGACCGACTGCCAGTCGCGCCCGCATCCCGCGCCCCTGCCGGCGCTGATCAGCGCGGGCAGGTCTGCCAGCGGCCGCGCGTTCCAGGCCGCCTACGCCGACGCGGCCTTCCTCGGCTCGGAGAGCCTCGCCGAGATGGCGGACTTCTCGCGGGATGTCCACGAGCGTGCCGCCGCGGCCGGACGGACGGTGCGCACGTATTCGATGCTCACCGTCGTGACGGCCGACACCGACGCGCAGGCCGCCGCCCGCGCGGGCAGGTACGCCGCCGGGCTGGACCGTGCGGCGTTGGCCAACATGCGCCGGTCGTGGGGGTGGGACACGCAGCGGGCGTTGTCGTGGGCCGAGGACGCCGAGGGCACCGAGGCGTTCCAGACGCCGTACGTGACGGGAAGCCCCGACACGGTGGCCGCGGGCATCCGCCACATCGTGGAGACGGCCGAGCTCGACGGCCTGATGCTGATCTTCCCGGACTACCTGCCGGATCTGGCGGCGTTCGGCGAGTCGGTGCTGCCGGAGCTGCGCCGCCGCGAGAGCGCGCCGCGCGCATGAGCGCCGCCGGGGGCCACCGCCCGTCGACGCCGTCGTTGCCGGAACGGCAGATCGCGGTTCTTCGCACGCACGCCGACCGCTGCGCGCTCCTCGTCGTCGACGTGCAGCGCTCGTTCGGCGACCCGGAGTTCCTCGCCGGCCAGGGTCTGGGGCCGGACGTCCTCGACGCCGTCGCGGGCGCGGTCCGGCGCTGCGCCGGCCTGGTCGACCGCGCCCGCGCCCACGGGGTGCCCGTCGTCTGGGTCGAGCTGGAGAGCGCTCCGGAGTCGCACTGGGCGGCCAGCTCCTGGCTGCACCTGGGCGAGACGGGCTCGCCGCTGCCGGACCCGCCGTGCCTTCGCGGCACCGCCGGCGCGCAGTGGTACCGGCTCCGGCCCGCCGCCGGCGAGCTGCGCATCGTGAAGCGGCGCTACAGCGGCTTCGTCGGCACCCGGCTGGACGCGCATCTTTCGGCGGCCGGCACGGCGTGGGTCGCGGTGGCGGGGCTGACCACCGAGTGCTGCGTGGCCGCGACGGCGTTCGACGCCTTCCAGCGCGACCTGCCGGTCGTCGTGCCCTCGGACGCGACGGCCGCCTACTCGATCCCCCTCCACCGCGCCACCCTCGACTCGCTCGCCCGCAACGCGGCGATCGTCATGCCGGCCGCCGACCTGGTCCGCCTGTGGGAGCGGGTCCCGGCATGAACGCGGGCATGCACATCGCCCTGGACCTGTCGTTCACGCACACCGAGGGCCGCTGGGCGCGGCCCGGATCGTGGGTGGGACGGGACTTTCCCGACGTCGGGATGTTCCAGGAGATCGCCGTCACCGCCGAGCGGGCCGGCATCGATCTGCTCTTCTTCGGCGACGGCAGCGGCATCCCGGACACCTGGCGCGGGACCGTCGCGCCCGCGGTGGAATGGGGCGTCCAGTGGCCGCGGCACGAGATGAGCCCGATCGTCGCCGCGATGTCGCAGGTCACCGCACGCATCGGCTTCGGCCTGACGTATTCCTCGACGTTCATGCATCCCTTCTACGTCGCCCGGCTCCTCAACTCGCTCGACCACGTCACCGGCGGCCGGCTCGCCTTCAACGTCGTGGCCTCCACCCGCGGCGCGGATGCCGCGAACTACGGGTTCGACGAGCTGATGACGCACGACGAGCGCTATGAGCGGATGGCCGAGTTCGTCGAGGTGTGCCGGCGGCTCTGGGCCTCGGTGGAGCCGGACGCCATCGTCCGCGACCGGGCGAGCGGACGCTTCGCGGATCCGGCGAAGGTCCACCCGATCGACCACCGCGGTCGCCACTTCCGGGTCAAGGGACCGCTCAGCACGGTTCCGAGCCCGCAGATCGAACCCGTCCTGGTGCAGGCCGGCGGCTCCGCGGCGGGCATCCGCACCTCGGCGGGCTTCGCCGAGGTGGTGTTCGGCTTCGGCGACTCCCTCGCCGCGCAACGGCGCTACCGCGACGCGCTGGACGACGCGCTGCGCACGGCGGGTCGAGACCCCGGCGGGGTCGGCATCCTGTGGGCGACCCAGCTGATCGTCGGGCGGACCCGGGACGAGGCGCGGCAGCGGCGGGCGGAGGCCCTCTCGTTCTGGGACGAGGAGGCCGTCGGCGCGCATCTGTCCCACAACGCGGGCTACGACTTCTCGACGCTGCCGTCGCATTTCCGGCTCGGCGACCTGGCGGACCGGCTGCGGGCGGCGCAGGCGAGCCCCGGCGGCCTGGTCGGAACGCTGATCGAGGATCACGGTGCGGACCACCGCATGTCGCGAGCCGAGTTCTTCGAGCGCGGCTGGCGCCACACGACCGGTCTGGATCACACCCTGTGCGGCTCCCCGGCCGAGATCGCCGACGCGCTGCAGGAGAACTTCGCGGCGACCGGCGGACGCGGCGGCTACATGTTCAGCTCCCCTCTGGCCACGCCCTCCGGCCTGGCCGACGTCGCGGAGCTCCTCGTCCCGGAGCTCCGCCGCCGCGGCGCCCTCGCACCGCAATACCCCGGCAAGACCCTCCGCGAGAACCTCTGCGGCTGAGAGCGGGGTCAGTGCATGACCATGCCGCCGGTGATGTTCAGTGCCTGCCCCGTGAGGTACCGGCCGTCCGTCGACGCGAGGAACAGCGCTGTTCCCGCGACGTCGTCGGGCTCGCCGAGTCGTCCCAGCGGCGAATAGCTGGACCAGAGCGCGACCTGCTCCGGCGTGCGTGTGTCCGCGCCCATCTCGGTGAGCACGTATCCGGGGCACAGGGCGTTCACGCGGATGTCGTGGACGCCGAGCTCCAGCGCGGCGACGCGGGTGAGCGCCACGACCGCCGCCTTCGACGCCGCGTACGAGACCTGCCCCTGGCCGCCGGCCTTCGCCGCCATGGACGCCAGGTTGATGATCGATCCGCCGGTGCCGGCCTCGATCATGGACCGCGCCGCGACCTGGGTGGTCACGAGCATGGCCCGGCTGTTGACGGCGAAGACCGCGTCCCACTCCTCGGGCGTGGTCTCCATGACCGTCGCGAAGGTGAGCAGGCCCGCGTTGTTGACGAGGACGTCGATGCCGCCCAGGTGCGCGATGGCGGCGGACATGGCGGCCCTGGTCCGGCCGACGTCGCTCAGGTCGACCTCGACGAAGTGGCCGCCGATCTCGGCCGCGCGCTGCTCGCCGGTCTCGCACAGGCGGTCGAGCACGACGACGCGTGCGCCCTCCGAGGCGAACCGCTGCGCGATGCGCGCGCCGATGCCGCGCGCGGCCCCGGTCACGACGACACGGGCCCGGTCGAAACGCGCCATGGAGCTCATGCCTGGATCGCTCCCCGCATCCAGGTCGCGTCCGACCGGAGCGCGTAGTGGAGCCGGCGGTTCAGCGCCTCGGGGCGGCCTTCCCAGAAGGTCGCCGCATCCGGCACGACGCGCAGCCATCGCCAGTGGTGCGGCCGCGGGATCGGGCTCTCAACCGCCAGCAGGTCGTGGAACCGCCGCAGCTGCTCGGCCTCGTCGTCGAGCGGCAGCCCGTGGAACGACACCGCACGGGACGCCTGGACGGCGCGCGGCTCCGCCGCGAAACGCGCGTCGCTCTCCGCGTCCCCGGCCCACACCACGTGCCCGGTCAGGTTCACCGACTGGGCAGTCTCGCGCCAGTAGAGGGAGACGGCGGCTCGTCCGGTCTCCTGCATCTCGACGCCCTTGCGACTGCCGGAGTTGGTCGTGAACAGCAGCGCGTCGGCCTGCACCTCCAGCAGCTGGACGGTCCGGCTGGAGGGGACACCGGCGGCGGAGGCCGTCGCAAGCGTGACGGAGGTCGGCTCGATCGCCCCGCGTGCGACGACGGCGTCCAGCCACGCCGACAGCAGGCACAGGGGGTCCTCCGGCGCCGTGGCGGCATCCAGCCGTGCCACATCGGACGGCGTCCGGGGGGACGCGAACGGGGACGGACGTGGCGGCTGCGACATGGCTCTCCTCTTCCCGAGCCGCGTCCGGACAGCCCGACGTGTCCAGGATGCCGGGCTCCCGCCCGCGGACGGCGCCCGTCGAAGACCTTTTACACGCCCGTAATAAAACGATTTAGATCGCGGACGGTTTGGTTGTTAGCGTGCCATTCACGCGCTCATCCCCCGAGCCCCTCCGAGCACGCAGGCACCACGTAGCACCCCCACTCGCTCCGCCGGTCAGCCGGCGCCACATGGAAGGTCCAGCATGATCCCTGTCTCACCTCGCACCCGGGCATCGCGCAGCGCACACCGGCCGCTCCTGGCCGTCGCCACGCTCTCGGCCGCCGCCCTCCTGCTCGCCGGCTGCTCCGGCAGCGACACCGCCTCGTCCTCCGCGACCGGCGACTCCGATCTGATCAGCGCCGAGCGGTGCGCCGAGAACCAGGCCGCCGGCGCGATCACGTTCCTGACCTCCTACGCCTACGTCGCCTCGGTCGGCCTGCTGGATGTGATCACCGCCGAGGAGCAGGGTCTGTTCGACGACCTCTGCCTGGACGTGACCATCCAGCCCGGCGACGACAACACCCAGCTCGTCAGCGCCGGGACCGCTCAGTTCGCCGGCGTCGGCAGCCCGTCCGACGTCATGGTCGCCGTCGACAACGGCGCCGACGTCTCCGCGATCGCGACCTACGGCAACACCCCCGCGATCACGCTCATGACCACCTCCGACATCACCTCGCTCTCTCAGCTGGAAGGCACGACGGTCGGCTACAAGACGGCGATCCCGCCGCAGATCTCGGCCATGCTCAGCGCGGACGGCGTCGACACCTCCACGATCAACTGGGTGTCGGTGGGCTACGACCCGACGATCCTGCCGCAGGGTCAGGTCCAGGGACTGACCGGCTACAAGTCGAACGAGCCGCTGGTGCTCGCCGCCGCGGGCTACGACATCACGCAGTGGGATCCGGCCGACTACGGCATCGAGTCGGCCTTCAACACCCAGATCGTCAACAACACCTTCAAAGAGGAGTACCCCACGGCGGTCGAGGACTTCCTGCGCGCCAGCTTCTACGCCTACAACTGGATCAACGAGTCCGACGCGAACCTCGACGAGGCCCTGTCCTACGCCGAGGCCCTGTCCGACGCCGGCTACGACCTGGATCTGAGCAAGCAGCGCTGGCAGACCGAGGTCGCGCTGGTCGACGAGAGCCAGCCCGAGGGGACACCGCTGGGCGCCCAGTCCGTCGATCAGTGGACGCCGGAGGCCGACATGCTCGTCGAATACGGCCTGGTCTCATCGACCCCCGACCCCGCCGCCGACATCGACACGAGCTTCCTCGAGGCGATCTACGACGGCACCGATCTCATCTGGCCCGCGCCCTGATGAAGGCATGGGTCCAGACCGGGTTCGGCGGACCCGAGGTGCGGCGGCTCATGGAGCTGGCCGCACCTCGCCCCGCCGCCGACGAGGTGCTCGTGCGCACGCTCGCCACGGCGCTGAACCGGCTCGACGTGCTCCAGCGCGTCGAGCCGGTCGTCCCCGGCATGACCCTGCCCCACATCGCGGGGATGGACGTCGTCGGCGAGGTCGTCGCCGCCGGGTCGACCGACGGCGAGCGCCTTCTCGGAGCCGTCGTGCTCATCGACCCGGTCGTCAGCTGCGGCGACTGCGAATACTGCAGAGCCGACACCCCCGCCTACTGCGCACGGTTCGCCACGATCGGATCGACTCGGGCCGGCGGCATGGGCGAGCTGACCGCGGTGCCGGCCCGCAACTGCACGGTGATCGACGTCGACGCCACCGACGCCACGCGCCTGGCCGAGCTCGCAGCCCTGCCGGTCGCGTGCGCCACCGCCTGGCGAGGGCTGCTCGGCGCCGGGTCGCTCCGGGCCGGAGAGACCGTCGTCATCCCCGGCGCCGGGTCGGGGCTGGGCTCCGCCGGCGTGCAGATCGCGCTGTCCCGGGGGGCGACCGTCATCACGATGGCCTCCGGCGTCGCCAAGTGCGAGCGCGCCCTGGCCGCCGGCGCCCATCACGTGATCGACCGCACGGCCACCGACGACTGGACGGCGGAGGTCCGTCGCCTCACGCACGGCCGCGGCGCCGACATCGTCTGGGACCACGTCGGCGGCGCCTTCCTCGGCGAGGCGTTGCGCGCGACGCGCCCCGGCGGAAGGGTCGTGCTGTCGGGCACGACGGCAGGGCTCGACATGCGACTGCATCTGCCCGACCTCTACCAGCCCGGACGCAGCATCGTCGGCCACGGCAGCTACAGCCGCGCCGACATGGCGTCCGCGCTCGCCGCGTTCACCGACGGCGCGTTCCGCGTCGTCATCGATTCCGTCTGGCCCTACGACCAGTTGCCGGCGGCCGAGGCCAAGCTCGAGTCCAACGACTTCTTCGGGAAGATCGTCGCGCTCGGGCCGTCTCTGGCCGCCTGAGAAGGAGGAGCACGATGACCACCCCGCACACGGAGACCTCGACGATCGAGGTGAGAGGCGTCGGGCGCACCTACGTCCGCGGCAGGACCTCGGTGCAGGCGCTGACGGACATCGATCTCACCATCCGGCAGGGCGAGTTCGTCACGCTCTTCGGCCCGTCGGGCTGTGGCAAGTCGACGCTGCTGCGGCTGCTCGCGGGCCTGGACACCCAGTCCGCCGGCGAGATCTCCGTGTTCGGGATGACGCCGGCCGACGCCTCCGCCCGGAAGGACATCGCCTGGATCCCGCAGTCTTCCGCGCTGCTGCCGTGGCTCGACATCCGCTCCAACGCCCGGCTCTCCTCGATGATCAACAAGAAGGCGGATCGGCGGGGGCTCACCGCCCGCCGGCCGGAGGACGCCGTCGGCGTGCTCACCGAGATCGGCCTTTCGGAGTTCCTCGCCGCCCGCCCCGACCAGCTCTCCGGCGGCATGCGCCAGCGTGCGTCGATCGCCCGGGGCTTCGCGCAGGGCGCTCCGGTCATGCTCATGGACGAGCCGTTCTCCGCTCTCGACGAGCTCACCCGCGACACCCTCCGCATCCGGCTGCTGGAACTGTGGGACAGACACCGCAAGACCATCGTCTTCGTGACCCATTCGGCGCAGGAGGCCGTGCTGCTCAGCGACCGCGTCGTGGTCATGAGCCCCCGTCCGGGCCGGATCCGTCATGTGGTCGACGTGGGCTTCGGGCGACCCCGAGGCTGGGAGCTCACCCGCACCCCCGAGTTCGCCGAGAAGGTCTCCGAGGTCACGCAGCTCCTGTGGAGCACCTGGGAGGGCGAGTGAGCACCGTCACGTCCCCCCGGGCGCCGCGCCGCCGTGCCCGCCTCGGCTCGCGCAGCGGCAACGTCGCGCTCAGCGTGGGAGCGCCGCTGCTGCTGTTCACGCTGCTCGCGCTGCTGTGGCAGTGGACCGCGGACACCTTCACGACGGTGCTGCCGCCGATCCAGGAGATCGTCGACGACGTCGCCCGACGGCCCCAGTTCTACCTGACGAACCTCGCCGTCACGCTCAACTCCGCGATGCTGGGCCTGCTCATCGGGGTCGTGGTGGCGCTGCTGCTGGCGGCGGCGATCATCCAGTTCGCCTTCCTCCGCGCGGCGATCATGCCCGTCGCGCTGCTGCTGAACGTGACCCCGATCGTCGCGATCGCACCCGCCCTGGTCGTCGCGTTCGGGTTCTCCGACGTCCCCCGCATCATCGTCGCCGCCCTCAGCGCGTTCTTCCCCATGCTCATCAACGCGATCAGCGGGCTTCGCGCCGTCGACCCCCAGGCGCTCGAGGTCTTCCGTGCGATGTCCGCGAACCGCCGGGAGATCTTCTTCCGCCTGCGGGTGCCGTCGAGCCTGCCGTACCTGTTCGCGGGCGCGCGACTGTCGGTGACCGCCGCGATGGTCGGCGCCGTCGTGTCCGAGTTCACCGGCTCGTCCAAGGGCATCGGCGCGGTGATCGTGACCGCGACGACGTATCTGAACCTGCCGCAGATGTGGGCGGCGATCTTCTTCTCCGCGGTCACGACCCTGTGCCTGCTGGGCGTCGTCAGCCTCGCGGAACGGGTGATCGTCCGCTGGTAGCCTGGGCTGGCCATGCATCCAGCTGCACCGGGACGGGCTCCCGTGACACTCAAGGACGTCGCCGAGCACGCCGGGGTGAGCATCTCCACCGCGAGCAACGCGCTGACCGGCGCGCGCACCGTCAGCGCCGGCTCCATCGAGCGCGTGCTCCGCTCGGCGGCGGAGCTCGGTTACCAGCGCAACGAGGCCGCGCGGACCCTGCGGACGGGCCTGCGGAACACGATCGGACTGGTCGTCCCCGACGTCACCAACCCGTTCTGGGGCGGGATGATCGGCACGATCGAGCACCTGGCCGGCGCCGCGGGGTTCCAGGTGGCTCTCACCAACACCGCGTTCGACCCGGACCGCGAGACGGCGGCGCTGGCGCGTCTGGTCACCCGGGTCGACGGCATCCTGCTGTTCTCGACGCATCCGGACGACTCCTCGGTGCGACCGCTGCTCGACCTCGGCGTGCCCATGGTGGCGTGCGACGAGGTCTTCGGCATCGGCGGGATCGGTGG
>JASGDW010000034.1:0-9064 GCA_047606965.1 Microbacterium sp. | reverse complement strand
GATCGCGTCGCGTGCCCCGGCGGAGCGGCGCGGGTCGGCACCGGCGTCGGAGACGACGCCCACGATCAGGTCCTCGGCGCGGGTCTCCGCCACCAGGCGCGCCGAGCCGTGCGTGGCCGCAGAGGTGTTCACGCAGAAGACGCGGGCCGCCTCGCACCAGGACACCACGGCGGCGTCGGCGGCGGGGTCGCCGGTGGCGGTGTGCACGAGCCACGCCTCCGCGATGTCCGAGCGGCGCACGGCACGCGGCGTCCAGACGAGGTCGTGCCGGGCGATCAGCTCGCGCACCGGCGCGCACACCTCGGGGGCGACGACGCGGCAGACGGCGCCGTCGGCCAGGAACCGACGCAGGCGGCGGGCGGTGACCGAGCCGCCGCCTACGAGGAGCACGTCGCGTCCGGTCAGCGAGAGGCCCAGCATCGTCGTCATTCGCGGCCTCCCGTCTTCACATAGACGCTGCCATCCTGCACCGCGACCGCCCAGGTGCGCAGCCGCTGCTGGACGCCGCCCTGCGTGTCCAGACAGGCGCCCGTACGCAGGTCGAACACCTGCTTGTACATCGGCGAGGCCACGGTCGGGATCTCTCCTCGGCTGCCGACGATACCGCGGGAGATGACGTGCGCGCCGCTGTACGGGTCATAGTTGGACACGGCGTGCACACGGCCGCCGTGCGTGACGAAAAGAGCGAGCTGCTCCTCGCCGAGCAGGGCGGCGCGGCCGCGCTCGACCTCCAGGTCGGCGAGGTCGCAGACGCGCACCCACACCTCGGCGCGAGGGGTCGATCCGGATGCCGGACGGGCGGGCGTCATCGACGCACCTCCAGGGTGGTGCCGGCGATCAGGACCGACTCCGACGCCCGCTCCGCCGCGGTGGCGGGCCGGGGCTGGCCGCGCTCGACCGTGTACGCCAACGACGGGTCGGGCGTCGCGGGGGCGTTGACGAACGAGGCGAACCGGCGCAGCTTCTCGGGGTCGGCGAGGGTGGCCGCCCACTCGTCCTCGTAGGAGTCGATGTGGCGGGCCATCGCGGCGTCCAGGTCGGCGCAGATGCCGATGCTGTCCTCGAAGATCACCCGGCGCAGCTGATCGAGGCCACCCTCCAGCTCCTCGAACCAGGGCGCGGTGCGCTGCAGCCGGTCGGCGGTGAAGATGTAGTACATCATGAAGCGGTCGATGGCCTGCAACAGCGCCTCGTCGTCCAGGCCTTCGGCCAGCAGCACCGCGTGCCGCGGCGTGAAGCCTCCGTTGCCGCCGACGTAGAGGTTCCAGCCTGCCTCGGTCGCGATCACGCCGATGTCCTTGCCCCGCGCCTCGGCGCATTCGCGTGCGCAGCCGGAGACGCCGAGCTTCAGCTTGTGCGGCGAGCGCAGTCCGCGGTAGCGCAGCTCGAGCCGCACCGCCATGCCGACCGAGTCCTGCACGCCGTACCGGCACCAGGTGGAGCCGACGCACGACTTCACGGTGCGCAGCGATTTGCCGTAGGCCTGACCAGACTCGAACCCCGCGTCGACCAGGCGCTGCCAGATCGCGGGGAGCTGCTCCAGTCGTGCGCCGAACATGTCGATGCGCTGGCCGCCGGTGATCTTGGTGTAGAGGCCGAAGTCCTTCGCGACCTGGCCGATCGCGAGCAGTCCCTCCGGGGTGATCTCGCCGCCCGCGATGCGGGGGACCACCGAGTAGCTCCCGTCCTTCTGCATGTTGGCCATGACGTGGTCGTTCGTGTCCTGCAACGTCGCGTTCTCGCCGGCCAGCACGTGCTCGCCCACGAGGGTGGACAGGATGCTGGCGAGCACCGGCTTGCAGATGTCGCAGCCGCGGCCGCGGCCGAACCGCTCGATCACGGCGCTGAAGCTGCGCAGCCCGCAGACGCGGACCGCGTCGAACAGCTCACGCCGGGAGAGGTCGAAGTGCTCGCACAGCGCGTTGCTGACGGCCTGGCCGGCACGGGCCAGCTCGGTCGTGACGAGCTTCTTCACGCTCGTCAGGCATGAGCCGCACGCGGACCCCGCGCGGGTGCACGCCTTGACCGCGGCGACGTCGACGCAGCCCTCGTCGCGCACCGCGGCGCGGATGGTGCCCGCGGTGACGCTGTTGCAGGAGCACACCAGGGCGGTGTCCGGCAGCTCCGCGGTGGGCGGCTCGGCGCCGCCCTCGGGCAGCAGGTACGCCGCCGGGTCGGCGCCCAGAGGGCCGCCCAGCAGCGGGCGCAGAGAGCCGTACGCGGACACGTCGCCCACGAGGATGCCGCCGAGCAGGACGGTGGCGTCGTCGGAGAGCACGAGCTTCTTGTACACGCCGGCCACCGGGTCGGCGTACACGACGTCCAGCGCGCCCGGGGAGGCGGCGTGGGCGTCCCCGAAGCTGGCGACGTCCACGCCGGAGAGCTTCAGCTTGGTGGACAGGTCGTAGCCGGGGAAGGCGCCCTCGCCACCGAGCAGCCGGCTCGCGGCGACCTCCGCCATCGCGTAGCCGGGCGCGACCAGGCCAACGCAGGAGCCGTCGAAGCTCGCCACCTCGCCCACGGCGAGGATGTGCGGGTCGGAGGTGCGGCAGCCTTCGTCGATCACGACGCCGCCGCGGGGGTGGCAGTCCAGCTCGGCACGCCGGGCCAGCTCGTCGCGGGGACGCACCCCGACCGTGAACACGACGACGTCGGCGGCGGCCCAGCTGCCGTCCCTGAACTCCAGGCCGCACACCGCGCCGGAGCGGTCCGCGTCCACGCGGGTGGTGACGGACTCGGTCCGCACCGAGATCCCGCGCGCCTCGATGAGGCGCCGCAGCGCCGCGCCACCGGGGACGTCGAGCTGCGCCGACATCAGACGGTCGCCGGACTGCACGACTGTGCAGTCCACCTCCAGGCCCTGCAGTGCGCCGGCCGCCTCCAGCCCGAGCAGGCCCCCGCCGACGACCATGCCGGAGAGGCGCCTGCCCAGGGCCGCCGAGCGCTCCTGCACGAACGAGCGCAGTCCGGCGACGTCCGCGAGGGTGCGGTAGACGAAGCATCCGGTGTGGTCGAAGCCCTCCAGCGTGAGCCGCGCCGCGTACGAGCCGGTCGCCAGCACGAGCTCGTCATAGCCGATCCGCTCCCCGGACACCGTCCGGATCTCACGGCGGGCCCGGTCGATGCGCTCGACCCTCTCGCCGCGCAGGAACCGCACCCGAGGGTCGGCGAGCACCGAGGGATCCAGCGTCAGGTCCTCGTCGGTCGCCCCGGAGAAGAACGACGTCAGCGCGACACGGTCGTAGGGCGCGTACGGCTCCTCGCCGACGACCGTGACCCGCCAGGCGTCGTCGGCGCGGCTGAGCAGGCTCTCCACGAAGCGATGGGCGACCATGCCGGCGCCGACGACCACGACGTGGCGGGGGCCTCGAGGGTCGTCATGCCGCTCCGGCGAGGCCGCGTCGCGGCCTGCCGGAGATTTCCGGGAGTTCACGGGAGCCTGGGTCACGGCGTCTCCTGATCGGGGGTCTGGACACCCCACACGCTAGGAGCGCGGTGTTTCGCCGTTCCGCGGTGCGGGGTTACCCGCAGCGAACGTTTCTCTCACACGGCCGGTCGCGCCGATGTGAGACGGGGCGTCTCAGTCGACGCCGAGGAAGGAACGGTCGGTGAGCACGATCGGGCCGTCGTCGGTGATCGCGACGGTGTGCTCCGAGTGGGATCCGCGCGAGCCGTCCGCGCTGCGCAGGGTCCAGCCGTCGGCGTCGGTGACCAGCTCGTCGGTCGTCGCCAGCAGCCACGGCTCGATCGCGACCACCAGACCCGGACGCAACGGGTAGCCGCGCCCCGGCTTGCCGTCGTTGGGGATGTGCGGGTCGCCGTGCATCACGCGCCCGACGCCGTGCCCGCCGAAGTCGGTGTTGACGGCGTAGCCCTCGGCGTGCGAGATCCCGGCGATCGTCGCCGAGATGTCGCCGATGCGGTGATCTGTGGTGGCCGCCGCGATCGCGGCCGCCAGCGCGCGCCGCGTGGTGTCGATCAGGCGCAGGTCCTCCTCGCGCGGGGTGCCCACCACGAACGAGACGGCCGAGTCGGCGACCCAGCCGTCGACCGAGGCGGCGAAGTCGAGCGACACGAGGTCGCCGTCACGCAGCGCGTAGTCGTGCGGCAGCCCGTGCAGCACGGCGTCGTTCACCGATGTGCAGATGACCTTGCCGAACGGGCTGGCGCCGAACGAGGGGTGGTAGTCGATGTAGCAGGAGCGAGCGCCGGCGGCACGGATCATCTCGTGCGCGCGCCGGTCGATCTCCAGCAGGTTCGTGCCCACCTTCGCCGCCTCGCGCAGCGTCGCGAGCACCTCCGCGACGAACCGGCCGGCCGGCCGCATCTGCTCGATCTCGGCGGGGGTGCGCAGTTCGATCATGGTGCTCCTTCTCTCCGGTCCATTCTCGCGGATCGCGTCTGCGTCACCTGTGCGGATCCGGTGAGAAGGACGGGGAACCGTCGTCGTGGCCCGCGCGCCGCGTACGATCGGCCTCATGTGGATCCGACGGGCGTTGTTCGCGTGGCTGTTCCCGGCCGCCGCGGTGCTGCCGCTGTGGCTGTGCCTGGCGGGGATCTTCTCCGGCGCCGGCGGCTGGGCCTTCATCTGGGTGATGTTCTCCGCGCCCGCCGTCTTCGTGCTGCAGCTCCTGCTGGCGGTGCTCGTCCGGGTGCGGCCGGAGGTCCGCGAGCAGCGCGCCGTGTCCTGGGCGGACGTCGCCGGCTTCGGGCTCTGGCACGCGCTGACGGTCGCGCTCGGCTTCTACTCCCAGCCGTGGTGGGCCGCCGTGTGGGCGCTGGCGGTCGCCGTCGGCGTCGGGCTGTGCTGGTTCGAAGGACGCCGGGCGTGGCGGCGGATGCGCGGGGCGGACCTGCCGAGGCGCACGACCGAGGGCGTCGCCTACATCCCGGCCCCGCCTCCGCGCCCCGAGCCGTCGTCGCGGGCGGTCCACCCCGTCATCGTCGTGGAGGAGAGCCGCTGACCGGTTTGGTCCGCCGCTGCGGCCGTGGCAGAATAGGTCTTTGTGCCCCGGCCAGATTCTGCCACAGGGGAATCCGTCGGACGCGTCGCGTGACCGGCGCCGGGCGCTCCCATCCGTGAACACCCCCGTCCCGCCGCAGACCTGTGGCTGTGGCAGAGAGATACGACCATGCAGATCCTCGACGCCCTCGACGCGGCCTCGCTCCGCTCCGACATCCCGGTCTTCGGCCCCGGCGACACCGTCAAGGTGCACGTGAACATCACCGAGGGCAACCGGTCCCGCATCCAGGTCTTCCAGGGTGTCGTGCTGGGTCGCTCCGGCGACGGCGTGCGCGAGACCTTCACCGTGCGCAAGATCAGCTTCCAGGTGGGCGTGGAGCGCACCTTCCCGGTGCACTCCCCGGTGATCGACCACATCGAGGTCGTCACCCGCGGCGACGTGCGTCGCGCGAAGCTGTACTACCTGCGCAACCTCCGCGGCAAGAAGGCCAAGATCAAGGAGAAGCGCGACAGCTGACGCTTCCCGAGAGAGGGCCCCGGCGCGTGACCCGGGGCCCTCTCTCTGTGCGCGGCACGCGGCGCCGGCGGTGTCGTGTGCGACGCTAGAGGGCACGGCCCACCGCCGCCGTACGAAGGACACCGCATGAGCATCGAGGACGCGCCGGCCACGCAGGGGGCTTTCGCGGAGGCGGCACCGGACAGGCGCCGGCGGGGGACGCTGAAGTTCCTCCGTGACGTCCTGGTCATCGTCGTCATCGCGGTCCTGGTGTCGTTCGCGGTGAAGACGTTCCTGGTGCGCTCGTTCTACATCCCCTCCGCTTCCATGGAGGACACCCTCATGGTGCAGGACCGGATCCTCGTCGACGAGCTCACGCCGCGCTTCAGCGGGTACCAGCGCGGCGACGTCGTGGTGTTCACCGACCCGGGCGGCTGGCTCGACGAGCAGACCACCACCACGACCACGGCCAATCCGATCCAGGCGGCCGGCGACTGGGCGCTCTCGCTCGTCGGGCTCTCCACCTCCGACAGCGATGACCATCTGATCAAGCGGATCATCGGGCTGCCCGGCGATCACGTCGCCTGCTGCAACGCGCTCGGGCAGATCACGGTGAACGGCGTCGCGATCGACGAGACCTCTTATCTGTTGCTGCCGGAGACGGGGGCCGCCGCCTCCGGGATCACGTTCGACGTGACTGTCCCCGACGGGGAGCTCTGGGTGCTCGGCGACAACCGCTACAGCTCCAAGGACTCCCGCTACAACCAGAGCCAGCCCGGCGGCGGCTTCGTGCCGATCTCGAACGTGGTGGGACGGGCGTTCCTGATCACCTGGCCGTTCGACCGGTTCGGCCTCATCGACTTCCATCACGAGGTCTTCGCCTCCGTCCCCGACCCCGAGGACGACTCGGGATGACGGTGACGCTGCCGTCGATGCGCTGGGAGCGTCGGCTCCTGCGCGAGCATCCCCTCGTGATCGCGTGCGACGAGGTCGGGCGGGGCGCGCTGGCGGGGCCGGTCGCGGTGGGTGCGGCGGTCGTGTCGGCGGCGCAGGCCCACCGGCCGATCCCAGAGGGGCTGCGCGACTCGAAGCTCGTGCCGGAGCGGCGACGCGCGGACGTCGCTGCCCGGGCCGCAGCCTGGGCGGACGCGTTCGCCATAGGATGGGCCAGCGCCGCGGAGGTGGACGCCGAGGGCGTCGTCGGCGCGCTCGGGCTGGCGGCGCACCGTGCGCTGGCCTCGCTGCGCGCGCAGGGCGTCGACCCGTCGGCGGGCGTCGTCGTCCTCGACGGCAACCACGACTACATCTCCCCGGTCGCGGCGGTCGGCGCCCCGGTGATGCCGCAGATCAAGGCCGACCGCGACTGCGCGAGCGCCGCTGCGGCGTCCGTGGTGGCCAAGGTGGCCCGCGACGGCCGAATGGTCGCCCTGCACGAGGAGTTCCCCGCCTACGGGTGGGAGCGCAACAAAGGGTACGCGAGCCCGGCGCACCGCGCCGCGATCGCCGCCCACGGGCTCAGCGTCCATCACCGCGCCTCGTGGGCGATCGCGGGCGCCCCGACCCTGTTCTAGTCTGGAGAGACCATGGATGACGACGTCTTCGAGGACTATGACCGCGAGCTGGAGCTGGCCCTGTACAAGGAGTACCGCGACGTCGTGTCGCAGTTCCAGTACGTCATCGAGACCGAGAGGCGCTTCTACCTGGCCAACGAGGTCAACGTCGTGCGCCGCGACACCGAGCACGACTTCTACTTCGAGATCTCGATGACCGACGTCTGGGTGTGGGACATCTACCGCGCCGACCGGTTCGTGAAGTCGGTGCGCGTGCTCACCTTCAAGGACGTCAACGTGGAAGAGCTCTCGCGACGCGACTTCCAGCTCCCCGAAGAGCTCTCCCTCGACGGCTGACCGGCCCGTCCTTTCCTCCCCAGGCCCCTCCGACGCCCGCGGTGTCCACCGATCCGTGATCGTCGGCGAGGCGCGGCGCCTCGCCGACGGATGCTTTCGGCATGGCGGACAAGGACGAGCTGGGCCGGCGCGGCGAGGAGGTCGCGAGCGCGTACCTGCGCACGTGCGGGTGGACGATCCTCGCCCGCAACTGGCGCGGTGAGCACGGCGAGCTCGACATCGTCGCGCGCGAGGGCGCCGAGATCGTCGTCGTCGAAGTCAAGACGCGCAGCAGCGACCTGTTCGGGCACCCGCTCGAGGCCGTCGACGCCCGCAAGCTGTCCCGGTTGTGGCGGCTGGGCGCACAGTGGTGTCGCGAGCATCCGGACCAGTCGCGCGGCGCACGCCTGCGGGTCGACGCCGTCGCGCTGACCGGCAGGCGCGACTTCACGCTCGAGCATCTGCGGGATCTCCGATGAGCGTGGCCCGCACGTGGGCCGTGGCGCTCGCGGGCATCGACGGGGCGATGGTCGAGGTCGAGGCCGATCTCAGCGCGCAGCAACCCGAGTTCCGGATCATCGGCCTGGGCGATCGCGCTCTGGGCGAGGCGGTCCAGCGGGTGGGCAACGCGTGCGCGAACGCCGGGATGCCGCTGCCGCGTCGCCGCCTGACGATCAACCTGTCCCCGGCGAACCTTCCCAAGCACGGCACCGCCTTCGATCTCGCCGTCGCCGTCGCCGCGATCGCCACCGCGGGAGAGCTGAGCCTCGCCTCGCTCGCCCGCACCGTGCACCTCGGCGAGCTGGGCCTGGACGGCCGGCTGCGGCCGGTCCCGGGGGTGTTGCCTTCCGTGCTCGCGGCCGTGCGTGCCGGCTGTGAGCGGGTGATCGTGCCCCGCGCCAACCTGCCGGAGGCCCGGCTCGTGCCCGGCATCGATGCGATCGGCGCGGCGAGCCTCGCCGAGGCGGCGCGATTGCACGGCGCCCGGGTCGAGGTCCCCGACCTGCCGCCGGTGGAGCACAGCGAGCCGCCCTCTATCGCGCCCGCGCCGCTGGACCTCGGCGACGTCGTGGGGCAGGCCGACGGCGTCGACGCACTGATCACCGCGGCAGCCGGCGGGCACCATCTGCTCATGTCGGGGCCGCCCGGCGCGGGCAAGACGATGCTCGCGCATCGCCTTCCCGGCATCCTGCCCGAGCTCGACGATGCCGCGGCCCTGGCCGTGGCGGGCGTCCGCTCGCTGTCGGGGGCGCGGGTCGTCTCGCTCAGCCGCATCCCGCCGATCGAGTCGCCGCACCACAGCGCGAGCATGGTGGCGCTCGTCGGCGGCGGCTCGCGCATCCTGCGTCCGGGGGCGATCGCCCGCGCGAGCGAGGGTGTGCTGTTCCTCGACGAGGCGGGCGAGTTCCCGGCGTCGGTGCTCGACGCGCTGCGACAGCCGCTCGAACGCGGCTGGATCGACATCCATCGCGCCGGGATCAGCGCCCGGTTCCCGGCGCGGTTCCAGCTCGTCCTGGCCACGAACCCCTGCCCGTGCGGCAACTACGGGGTGCGCGGCGCCGAATGCGCGTGCCCGCCGATGGCGATCCGGCGCTATCTGGGCCGGCTCTCAGGCCCCCTGCGCGACCGGATCGACATCGAGCTGACGCTGCGCCGGGTCGCCCACGCGCCCGACCACCGCAGCGGCGAGCGCACCTCCTCGGCAACCGCCCGGGCGCG
>JASGDW010000033.1:0-9270 GCA_047606965.1 Microbacterium sp. | reverse complement strand
GCGCCCTCGACGGCCGCGCGCACCGCGCGCAGCACCGCCCGCGCCCCCTCCCCCTCCGGGGCGACCGCCCTCATGATCCCTCCCTCCCCGCGCGAGACTCCACGGATGTCACGCTCACACCGCCTGATCGGTACATTCGTGAAGTCTCGCGGGGGGCGGGGGCTCAGAAGTGGTAGGGGAAGGCGGACCAGTCGGGCTCACGCTTCTGCAGGAACGCGTCGCGGCCCTCCACGGCCTCCTCGGTGCCGTACGCCAGGCGGGTCGCCTCGCCAGCGAACACCTGCTGGCCCACCAGCCCGTCGTCGACCGCGTTGAACGCGAACTTCAGCATCCGGATCGCCGTCGGGCTCTTCGTGAGGATCGTCCGCGCCATCGCGAGCGCCTCCCGCTCGAGCTCGGCGTGCGGGACGACCCGGTTGACGGCGCCCATCTCGTAGGCGCGCGAGGCGGAGTACTCCTCGGCGAGGAAGAACACCTCGCGCGCGAGCTTCTGCCCCACCTGCCGCGCCATGTACGCGCTGCCGTAGCCGGCGTCGAAGGAACCGACGTCGGCGTCCGTCTGCTTGAACCGGCCGTGCTCGGCGCTCGCGATCGACAGGTCGCACACCACGTGCAGCGAGTGGCCGCCGCCCGCCGCCCACCCCGGCACCACGGCGATCACGACCTTCGGCATGAAGCGGATGAGCCGCTGCACCTCGAGGATGTGGAGGCGCCCCGTCGCGGCGCTCCCGTCCTCGTAGCGGTAGCCGTCACGACCCCGGATGCGCTGGTCGCCGCCGGAGCAGAACGCCCAGCCGCCGTCCTTCGGGCTCGGCCCGTTGCCGGTCAGCAGCACGACCCCGATCCGCGGGTCCTGCCGGGCGGCGTCGAGCGCGCGGTACAGCTCGTCGACCGTGTGCGGACGGAACGCGTTGCGCACCTCGGGCCGGTCGAACGCGATGCGGGCGATGCGGCCGTCGCCGGTGATGTGCGCGGTGATGTCCGTGTACGCCTCCGCGCCGGGGGCGAGGGTCCACTCGGCGGGGTCGAAGATCTCGGAGACGCTCATGCACCCCAGCCTAGTTACGCCTCCGCGGCGGATCGGCGGCCCCGTAGAGTGAGCCCATGACGGTCCGTTTCGTCGCGCTGCTGTTCCCGGACGTGACCCAGCTCGACCTGACCGGGCCGGCACAGGTGTTCTCGCGACTGCCGGATGCCGAGCTGCACCTGGCCTGGCATCGGATCGAGCCGGTGCCCACGGATGCCGGGTTCTCCATCCTGCCCACCACGACGCTCGGTGACGCCCCGCCGGCGGACGTGCTGTTCGTCCCGGGCGGGCAGGGGGCGTTCGAGCTGTTCGACGACGAGGTCGCGCTCGAGTTCCTGCGTCGGCAGGCGGCGGGCGCCCGCTACGTCACGAGCGTGTGCACCGGCTCCTTCGCGCTCGCCGCCGCGGGGCTGCTCGCCGGCCGGCGCGCCACCAGCCACTGGGGCTCGCTCGACCTGCTGGCCAGGCTCGGGGCGCTCCCGGTCGCCGAGCGGGTCGTGGTCGACGGCGACCTCGTCACCGGGGCCGGGGTCTCCAGCGGCATCGACTTCGCGCTGACGTTGGCCGCCGAGCTCTACGACCCGGACACCGCACGGCGCGCGCAGCTCGCGATCGAGTACGACCCGCAGCCGCCGTTCGACGCGGGCTCGCCCCGCAGGCCGGAGGCCGACCCCGCCGAGGTCGAGCGGGTGAGGGCCTGGTCCCGCCGCGTCCGCGGCCCTCTCGTGGCACGGGCCGCGGAGCGCCTGCGCGGGCGCGGGTGACGCGTCGACGCCGCCGCATCCCGACACGGCTGCGGCATCCGCGATTCTGAGGAGATCCCGCATCCTGAGGAGGAATATTCCCGGCATCCTCCTCAGTTTCGAGAATCTCCTCGACAACAACGCCGGCCACAGTTCCGCATGCGGGCCACCGCGGCAGGATGGAGCCGTGAGTCCACTCCCCCCGCTCGACGAGCTGCGCGCCGTGGCGCACGTGGTCGCGCTGCCCCTGCACACCCGGTTCCGCGGCATCGAGGTGCGCGAGGCGCTGCTGCTGGACGGCCCCGAGGGGTGGAGCGAGTTCTCCCCGTTCACCGAGTACGAGGACGCCGAGGCGGCCACCTGGCTCGCGGCGGCGATCGACTTCGGATGGACGCCGCAGCCGCATCCGGTGCGCGGGGCGATCCCCGTCAACGCGACCGTGCCCGCCGTGACCGCGAACGAGGTCGCCGCGGTGATCGACCGCTTCCACGGCTGCCGCACCGCGAAGGTGAAGGTCGCCGAGCGCGGGCAGAGCCTCGCCGACGACGTGGCACGGGTGCGCGCTGTGCGCGCCGTCATGGGGCCGGAGGGACGGATCCGGGTGGACGCGAACGGCGGCTGGAACCTCGACGAGGCCGACCACGCCGTGCGGGCGCTGTCGGAGTTCGACCTGGAGTACGTGGAACAGCCCTGCGCGAGCGTGCCGGAGCTGATCGACCTGCGCGAGAGGATCGCCCACTTCGGCATCCCGATCGCCGCCGACGAGAGCGTGCGCAAGGCCGAAGACCCGGTGCGGGTGGCCCGGGAGGGCGCCGCCGATCTGGTCGTCGTCAAGGCGGCGCCCCTGGGGGGCGTGCGCCACGCGCTCGAGGTCGTCGCGCAGGCGGGGGTCCCGGCCGTGGTCTCCAGCGCGCTGGACACCTCGATCGGGCTCGGCATGGGGCTCGCGCTGGCGGCATCCCTGCCCGAGCTGGACTACGACTGCGGGCTGGGCACCTCCTCCCTGCTCGCCGCGGACGTCACGCACGGCCCGCTGCGCTCCCGCGACGGCGTCATCGAGGTGCGCCGCGCACGGCCGGACGCCGACCTGCTGACGCGGTTCGCCGCCGCACCGGTTCGCCGCGACTGGTGGCTCGCGCGCCTGGGCCGCTGCCACGCACTGCTGGCCCCCTGACGCCGGCCGGCCTACTCCAGCCCGCTGTAGACGTGCAGCCCCTTGAAGAAGAGGTTCACGATCGTGAAGTTGAACATGACGGCGGCGAAGCCGATGATCGACAGCCACGCCGAGCGCGTGCCGCGCCAGCCGCGCGTCGCGCGCGCGTGGATGTAGCCGGCGTAGAGCACCCAGATGACGAACGTCCACACCTCTTTGGTGTCGAAGCCCCAGTACCGCCCCCACGCGCTGTTGGCCCAGATCGAGCCGGCGATGAGAGTGAACGTCCAGAAGATGAAGCCGATGATCGCGAACCGGTACGCGAGCGACTCCAGCGCCTCCGACGAGGGCAGGATGCGCAGGAACCTCAGGCGCGCCTTGCCGGGCGCGGCGTCCGCGGCCTCGGCGGCGGCGATCGCGCGGTGCTCGCGCCGGGTCTGCAGCAGCTGCAGCACCGACAGGGCGAAGGCCAACGCGTACAGGGCCGTGGCGAGCGAGGCGACGAACACGTGGATGACCAGCCACGGCGACTTCAGCGGGTCGGACAGGGGCGTGACCCCCACCCAGAACCCGACGGTCGCCCCGCCGAGCAGCAGCACGACCAGGCCGGTGATGAAGCTGCCGAGGAACCGCAGGTCGTAGCGGAACAGCACCGCCAGATACACCGCCACGATGAGCATGGTGCCCGTCAGCGAGAACTCGTACATGTTCGCCCACGGCACCCGGCCGGCCGCGATGCCGCGGGTCACGTCGCCGCCGACGTGGAAGACGAACCCGAGCCAGGTGAGGGAGGTGCCGATGCGCGCCCACAGCGGCCGGTCGCGCCCCGCGCCCCGCGCGGCCAGCGCCGTGGCGGCGCGGTCCTGCGAGAGGCGCACCGCGTCGATCGACTCCCGGCCGGAGGCCCCCGCGCCGACGAGCACGCGCTCCCGCGCGTGCTGCGCCTGGACCGCCTGCGCACCGCGACGGGAGAGGTCGATCGTGTACGCGACGAAAGCGACCGCATAGATCGCGATCGCGGTCCAGACGAGCAGCAACGACACGTTGTCGAGCGAGAGATCGGACATGGGCCCCAGTCTAGATCCGGCGCCGCGCGGCGGACGGGCCGCCACCGGATGCCGCGGGATCCGGCACGGCGAACACGTCGGGCGCCGCGCGCAGCGCCTGCGCATGGCGCTGCGCGAGCTGGGCGACCGCGCCCGCCAGCGCCGGGTCCTCGCCGCGGGCGAGGCCGGCGTACTCGATCCGCAGCGCCCCGTCACGCGGGGTCACCTTGACCCACATGCGCCGCCGCGGCACGAACAGCGCCAGCAGCAGCCCTGCCACCGCGATCACCGCGAACAGCAACACCCACGGCGCGGCGACGTCGTGGTGGATCGACAGCGACACGTAGCGCTTCACGGACTGGGAGTAGTCGGCGTCGTCCGACGCGCTCAGCGGGTTCGCGTCGGGCGACTCGTCCTCGAAGGTGATGGTGCCCAGCCCGTCGGGCAGCTCCGCCGTCTCCCCCGGCAGCAGCTGGATCGCATCGGTGTCGGTGCCGGGGCCGGCGAGCTGGGTCATCCCGGTCGGGTCGAGGGTGTACACCGACCGTGCGGTGCCGTCGTCGATGCCGAGATCGCCGGCGTAGACGTTCAGGCTCAGCATCGGGTAGACGAGGTCGGGGTACACCGAGGTGTACGTGCCGTCGTCGAGGGGCTGCGCGGTCGGGTAGAAGTAGCCGACGAGCCCCAGCTGCTCGCTGAGCCCGTCGGTCACCTTGACGACGCCGAGCGAGGTCATGTCGCTGTCCTGCGGCAGGAAGGCCACCGAGTCGTGGAAGACGACGTTGCCGTCGGGGTCGCGCACCGTGATCGTGGGCGCGTAGCCGTTGCCCATGAGGTAGACGCTGTCGCCGCCGATCTGCAACGGGTGGTTGACCCGCACGTCACCGGTGGTCGTGGTGCCGTCGGGCTCGGTGGTGGTCACATGCGCGTCGAAGTCGCCCGCCTGGCCGGAGCCGGACTCGCCGTACGGCACGTAGCTGACGTCGAAGCTGTCGAGCGCGATCGAGTACGGCGACAGCAGTGCCGCGTTGACCAGGCGCCCCGGGTTGAACGACGAGTAGTAGGTCAGCGCGTTGGTGAACGAGGTGCCCTCGATGATCGCGCGCTGTCCGGTGTAGGTGTACGCCCCGCCGACGCCGACCGCGATGAGCACGCCGACCAGCGCCACGTGGAACAGCAGGTTCCCCGTCTCGCGCAGATAGCCGCGCTCGGCCGACACCGAGCGCACGCCGCCCCGGTCGTAGCGCTCGACGCGGTAGCGGGCCTTGCGCAGCAGCGTCGTCGCCTCGCCGAGGGCGGTCTCGGCGGCGGCCGCGGCGTCCTGCCCGGTCACCGTGACGGTCACGGCGGTGTGGTCGGCCAGGCGTGCCAGCCGCGCGGGGGTGCGCGGCGGCCGCGAGCGCAGCGCCCTTCCGTGGTGCACGGTGCGCGGGATGACGCAGCCGATCAGCGAGATGAACAGCAGGATGTAGATCGCCGAGAACCAGGCCGAGCCGTAGACGTCGAACAGCTGGATCTTGTCGAGGATCGGCGCGAGATCCGGGTTGTCGGCGAAGTACTGCGTGACGCCGTTCGGGTCGGCCGAGCGCTGCGGGAAGATCGACCCGGGCACCGCGGCGATCGCCAGCAGCAGCAGCAGCACGAGCGCCGTGCGCATGCTGGTCAGCTGCCGCCACGCCCACCGCAGCCAGCCGAGCAGCCCCAGCCGGGGCTGTACGAGCGCGCCGTCGTCGTCGACCTCGACGGCCTCCGTCTGGCCGTCGACGTGGTCGGCGGGACGGAGCGGATCGACCTCGTCCCCGGTCTCGTTCTCAGAGCGCGGGCGTGACACCGGCGAACACCCCCTGCAGGTTGGACATGACGACTCCCCAGATCCCGGTGACCATGAGCACGCCGAGCGCGATCAGCAGCACGCCGCCGGCGATGTTGACGACGCGGATGTGGCGGCGCACGAAGCCGACCGACCGGGTCGCCCAGCCGAAGCCGAGCGCGATGAGCACGAACGGGATGCCGAGGCCCAGCGAGTACGCGAGACCCAGCGCCGCGCCGCGGCCCGCCGAGGCCTGGTCGAGCGACATGCTCAGGATCACCACCAGCGTGGGCCCGATGCACGGCGCCCAGCCGAGCCCCATCGCCAGGCCCAGCAGGGGCGCCCCCGCCAGGCCCAGACCGCCGGCGACCCGTGGCTTGAGCGTGCGCTGCGCGAAGCCGAACATGCCCACGAACACGAGCCCGAGCAGGATGACGACCACGCCCATGACCCGCATGATCGGGTCCTTGTAGGTGAGGAAGAAGCGTCCGAGCGTGCCCGAGAAGATGTTCATCGCCATGAACACGACGGTGAAGCCGGCGATGAACAGCAGCACGCCGACGAGCAGCCGGCCGCGGCCGGCCTCCTTCCCCGAGCGGGGCGCGGCGGCGCCGCCGAGGAAGCCGAGGTAGCCGGGCACGAGCGGCAGCACGCACGGCGAGAGGAACGACACGAGCCCCGCCGCGATCGCGATGGGCACCGCGAGCCACAGCGCGCCGCCGGCCACGATGCCGGTCACGAGGTCTCCGCGACGGCGTCGTCGATCAGGGAGGTGAGGATCGAGGCGTCCGTCAGCTGGCCGACGATGCGCGCCGCGATCCGCCCCTCCGTGTCGATGACGAGGGTCACCGGCACGGCTGTGAGCGGCACGGCGTCCGCGAACGCGAGGTTCACGGCGCTGTCGTCGACGGCGATGATGCTCGGATAGCTGATGCCGTAGGTCGCCATGAACGAGGACACCGTCTGCGGCTGGTCGTAGATGTTCACGCCCAGGAAGGAGACGTCCTCGGCGCTGACGGCGGACACGGCCTCCTCCAGCTGCGGCGCCTCGGCGCGGCAGGGGCCGCAGGCCGCGTACCAGAAGTTCACGACGAGCACGCGCCCGGTGTAGTCGGCGCTGCCGACCGTGGCGCCGTCCTGCGTGGTGCCGGTGAACGTGATGGGGTCGCCGCGGTCGGCGGCGTCGACCTCCTGCACCTGGAAGTCGCCGGAGATGAAGCCCTGGTCCGATCCCGACAGGTACTGCTGGGCGAGGTCGTCGTTCGCGCACGCCGCGAGCGCGCCGGCCAGCCCCACGACGATCGCCGCGGCGGCGACCCGCCTCGGCCAGCGCACGCCGGTCACACCGCCCCCACGTCCACGGCGCCGGCGGTGGAGGCCGGCTCCGTGTAGCCGACCTCGCGCCACGTCCCGCGCTCGTCGCGCTCGAAGCTGGTGACGCTCGACAGGGCGCAGCGGCGCCGGCGCGGATCGTGTCTGAGGGGCTCGCCGCCGATCTGCAGGTGGGTGACCCAGATCGGCAGCTGATGGCTGACGATGACGACGTCACCGCCGGGCACGGCGTCCCATGCCTGCGTCATGGCCTCGCGCATGCGTGAGGCCACCTGTGTGTAGGGCTCGCCCCAGCTGGGCACGGAGGGACGGGCCAGATGCCGCCAGTTGAGCGGGTTGCGCAGCGCCCGCGACATCCGGCGGCCCTCGAAGACATTGCTCGGCTCGATCACGCGCTCGTCGAGGACGGGCGGGATGCCGAAGAGCTCCACGAACGGCTCCGCGGACTCCTGCGTGCGCTGCAACGGCGAGCAGACCAGGGCCGAGACCGGACGCCGCAGCGACCGCACGTGCTCGGCGGCCTGCCGGGCCATGCGGCGACCGTCGACGCTGAGCCGATACCCCGGCAGCCGCCCGTACAGCACGTGCGCGGGGTTGTGGACCTCCCCGTGGCGCACGAGGTGCAGGCGATCGGCGGACACCAGTCGATTTTACGTGGACGCGCGATATGAGGAGGCTGAGCGTCGGCTGGGCGCCGCCTCGCCCGTCGTCGGTTCGGAGGACGGGACGGATCCGGGTGCGGCATGTTCCCGTGCGGCGCGGCCGGCCGGGGCGACCAGGAGCAGGAAGAGGTCGTCGATGATCTCGACGAGAACGGCCTCGGGGGCGGGGCCTCGCCGCCGCGTCGCTGGATCGTCGCACGGAGGAGCTCTTCGCGGTTCTGCCAGCGGCGGTAGAGGACGTGTTTGCTGGTGCCCGCGCGGTGCGCGGGTGACGGGTGTGCCGTCGGTGGCGAGGGAGCGCAGCGCGACCCCGAACGACGCACCGATCTGCTGGGCGATGCGGGTGAGCATGGTGGCGTGCGGCACGTCCTCGGAGGCCAGCTCCTGGTAGGCCACCGTCATCGGCGGGATGATGACGGCGCCGATTCCCACCCCTCGGACCAGGAGCCACCCGCACAGCCACCACGAATCGGTGCGCGCGTCGGCGAGCGCGAGGTGCCTAACAGATGACAAGTCCGCGTTCGCAGGATCCCGGCCGTTCGAACACGCTCCGTCCTCCACGCCGCGGTCCATGGCGGCGGGCATCGGGCCACCGAGAGCCCGGCGAGTCGACGACGGGTCAGAACGTCGCGGTGTCCGGATCGGCGCCGACGCGCAGGCCGCGGTCGAGTCCGTCGATGGCGGCCGTCTCGGCGGCCGTCAGCTCGAAGCCGAACACGTCGAAGTTCGCCGCGATCCGCTCGCGCGACACGGACTTGGGGAACACGATGATGCCCTGCTGCAGGTGCCAGCGGATGACGACCTGCGCCGGGGTGACCCCGTGCGCCTGTGCGGCCTGCACGAGCGCCGGCTCGCCGAACAGGTCGTACTTGCCCTGACCGAGCGGCCCCCAGGCCTCGGTGCGGATGCCGAGCCCCTCGCCGAACGCGCGCAGCTCGTGCTGGGCGAACGCCGGGTGCAGCTCGATCTGGTTGACCGCGGGCACCGTCCCGGTCTCGTCGAGCAGCCGCTGCAGATGCGGCCGGTGGAAGTTGGACACGCCGATCGAGCGCGTGAGGCCCTCGTCCCGCAGCTGCTCGAAGACCTGCCACGTCGCCACGTAGCGGTCGAGGTCGGGCCGTGGCCAGTGGATGAGGTAGAGGTCGACGTGGTCGAGGCCGAGCCTGGCCAGGCTCTGCTCCAGCGCCGGGCGGGTGGTCTCGGGGCCCTGCTCGGCGTTCCACAGCTTGGTGGTGACGAACAGCTCCTCGCGCGGGATGCCGCTGGCGGCGAGCGCGCGGCCGACGCCCTCCTCGTTGCCGTACACGGCGGCGGTGTCGATGTGCCGATAGCCGATCTCGAGCGCCTCGGCGACGATGCGCTCGGTCTCGGGCGGGTCGACCCGGAAGACGCCGAAGCCGAGCTGGGGGATGGTGTGGCCGTCGTTCAGGATGATCTGCGGAACCGTCATCGCTCCAGCCTGCCACCTCTCGCCGCCGGCGGGGCCGGTCGGCCCCG
>JASGDW010000032.1:0-6163 GCA_047606965.1 Microbacterium sp. | reverse complement strand
CGCGAGACCGCATCCGCGCGCCCAGACAGCAAACACAACACGCCGTCTCGGCGCGCGGATGCGGTCTCGCGGGAGGTGGTGTCAGGGGCGGAACGGCGCCGTGCCGGTCGCGCGCTCGACGATGCGCGCCACCATCTCGTCGCCGGTCGTGTTCTCCCCCGGCCGGTTGGGCTTGCCCGAGCCGTGGTAGTCGCTGGAACCGGTGACGATGAGGTCGTGGCGCGCGACGATCTCCCGCAGCGCGGCCTTGCCCGCCTCGGTGTTCTCCCGATGGTCGATCTCGAAGCCGGCGAGCCCCGCGCCGATGAGCTCTTCGAGGACCTCGACCGGCATCATCCGCTCGCGCCCGGCCGTGGCGGGGTGGGCGAGCACAGCGACGCCGCCGGCGTCCGTGATCAGACGCACCGCGGTGAACGGGTCGGGCGCGTCGTGCGGGACGTAGTACCCGGCACGGGGATGCAGGATGCCCGCGAAGGCGGCGCCGCGATCGGACGCGAGCCCGCGCGCGACCAGCGCGTCGGCGATGTGCGGCCGTCCCACGGTCGCCCCGTCGGTGGTCTGCGCGAGCACGTCCTCCCAGGCGAGGTCGTGGTCGTGCGCGATGTTCGCCACGATGCGCGCGGCGCGGGTCAGCCGTGCCGCGCGGACACGATCGGTCTCGGCCACCAGCGCCGCGTCGGCGGGATCGAAGAGATACCCGAGGACGTGCACGCTGCGCCATTCGTGGCGGGCGGACAGCTCCATGCCGGGCAGCAGCGTCAGCCCGAGCGGCGCCGCGGCCCGAGCCGCCTCCTCCCAGCCGGCCGTCGTGTCGTGGTCGGTCAGCGCGACGGTGCGCAGCCCGTGCGCGTGCGCCGCCGCCATGACCTCGGCGGGGGTCTCGGTCCCGTCGGAGCGCACCGAGTGGAGATGCAGATCGCTCGGGCCTGCGACGCGCCACGTGACATCCACGCGCAGAGCCTATCGTCCGCGGTCGCAGGCCGTTTCCCAGCCAGCGTGCTTAGGCTCGTGGGGTGCGTCGGCTCGGGATCCTTTTCACCGTGCTGTTCGCGATCGTCTGCGCCGTGCTCACCTGGCCGGCGTTCTTCCGCGTGGAGCGGACGTTCCCGATCGCCCAGGTCATCGCGTTCCGCGGGCCGATCACCGCCGGGCTGGGGGCGCTTGCGGTGCTCTTCCTGCTGTTCGCGCTCGGGCGTCCGCTGCGCCGAGTCATGCTCCCGCTCGCTCTGGTCGCGGTGCTCGCCGTCGTCGCGAACACCGTGGTTCTGACCTCGCGCGGCACCGGGGCGGACACCCTGCCGGAGAAGACCGACGACAGCATCAGAGTGATGACGTGGAACACGGCCGGCGACGCCACCGACGCCGAGACGATCGCGCAGACGGCCGTCGCCATGAGTGCGGACATCGTCAGCCTGCCCGAGACGACGATCGAGACGGGTGTCGCCGTGGCGGTCGCGATGCGGGAGCTCGGCCAGCCGATGTGGGCGTACCACACCGAATACGGCACCGACGGATGGGCGGCCGACTCCACGACGCTGCTCATCTCCCCCGACCTCGGCGACTACTCCGTCACCGTCTCCTCGCAGAACGGCTCCAGCAACACCTCCACGGTGCCGTCGGTGGTCGCGATGCCCACCGACGGCGACGGGCCCACGATCGTCGCCGCGCACGCGGTCGCGCCCCGTCAGGACGCCATGAGCGACTGGGAGCACGACCTGCAGTGGCTCGCCGACCAGTGCGCGTCCGCCGATGTCATCATGGCCGGGGACTTCAACGCGACCCTGGACCACATGGCGAATCTCGGCACCGACGGGGGCGACCTCGGCGACTGCTCCGACGCCGCCGCGACCACCGGGTCCGGCGCGGTCGGCACCTGGCCCACGTTCCTGCCGACACTGGCCGGCGCGCCGGTCGACCACGTCATGACGACCTCGGCGTGGACCGCGACCGGGTCGCTCGTGCTGACCTCGCTGGACAACTCGGGCAGCGATCACCGGCCGCTGATCGTCCAGCTCGAGCGCACCGGCTGAGGCGGCGGTGGGAGACTGGAGGCATGGGCGAACAGAACGCGACCCGTGCCGGGACGGCCCCGGGCACGAACCGCAGGCAGCCGTTCCCGCAGGGCTTCCTCGACACGATCTCCTCCGGCTGGGCCGAGCGTCCCGACATCGCGCCGGCCCCGCGCGAACAGGCGGGCTACACCGCCCGCCGACGTGACCTGGTCTCGGCGGCGTTCCCGGGTCGACGGCTGGTCGTGCCGGCGGGCTCCTCGAAGGTGCGCAGCAATGACACCGACTTCCCGTTCCGCGCGCACTCCGCGTTCTCCCACCTGAGCGGATGGGGCGCCGACGCCGAGCCGGGCGCGGTGCTCGTGTTCGACCCGACCGGGAGCGGTCACACCGTCACGCTGTTCTTCCGCGAACGGGCCGACCGCACGACGGCGGAGTTCTACGCGGATGCCGCGATCGGCGAGTTCTGGATCGGACCCCGCCCCTCGCTCGCCGCCGTGGCCGCCGACCTGCGGATCCCGACCGCGCACATCGACTCCTTCGTCCCCGCCGACGACGACCTCGTCGTCGACGAGGACCCCGATCTCACCCGTTTCGTCTCGGAGATGCGGCTGGTCAAAGACGAGTACGAGATCGCTCAGCTGCGGCGGGCCGTCGAGGTCACGGCAGCCGGGTTCGACGACATCGTCTCGAACCTCGACCGCGTGATCGCCCACCCGCGCGGCGAACGCGTCGTCGAGGGCGTGTTCCATCAGCGGGCGCGCAGCGACGGCAACGGCGAGGGATACGACACGATCGCCGCGGCCGGCCCGCACGCGTGCTATCTGCACTGGACGCGCAACGACGGCGCTGTCGTGGCGGGCGATCTCATGCTCGTGGACGCCGGGGTCGAGCTCGACAGCCTGTACACCGCCGACATCACCCGCACCATCCCCGTGTCCGGCTCGTTCACGCCGGCGCAGCGCCGCGTCTACGAGACGGTGCGCGAGGCGGCCGACGCCGCCTTCGCCGCCGCCCGCCCCGGTGTCCGCTTCCGCGAGGTGCACGCCGCCGCCATGGCGGTCATCGCCCGCGCCGTGGCCGGGTGGGGTCTGCTGCCGGTGTCGGCCGAGGAGGCGCTGGACGCCGACCTGGGCGGTCAGCACCGCCGCTACATGGTGCACGGCACCAGCCACCACCTCGGCCTCGACGTGCACGACTGCGCACAGGCCCGCCGGGAGATGTACTACGACGGCGTGCTCACAGCGGGCATGGTCTTCACGATCGAACCGGGCCTGTACTTCCAGGTCGACGACCTCACGGTCCCCACCGAGCTGCGCGGCATCGGCGTGCGCATCGAGGACGACGTGCTGATGACCGAGGACGGCGCGGTGAACCTGTCCGCCGCGATCCCGCGCACGGCCGACGAGGTGGAGGCCTGGGTCGCCCGCGGGCGCTGAGCGTCGTCAGCCCTCGGTGTCGCCGGCCGGCGGCGTCACGCGCTCGCCGTACTGCGGCGGCGCGCTGTCGGCCGGGGGTGCGGGCCGCGTGGGGGGCGTGACCCCGAGCGCCGCACGCGCCCGACGCACGCTGCCGGGGGCCACCTTGACCTCGTAGTGGTCGGCCGAGACCTGCACGACCGACACGTAGTCACGGCGACGACGCATGAGGGCGTACATGAGGATGCTGAGCAGCATCCCGACGGCGATGCCCAGGAACAGCACGCCGACGAACGCCTGGATCGGCACCGAGGAGTTGCCGAGCACGAAGATCGCCGCGAACAGAACGCCCAGGACGAGCCCGTTGACCGCACCCGAACGCGCCGCCGCCGCGTAGCCCAGACGACCCGTGACCCGCTCGATCGAGCGCAGACCCCGGCCGACGATCGCGATCTCCTTCGCCGGCACCTCGGCGGCGATGAGCTTGGACACCGCCTGCTGGGCCTTCTCGTAGACGGTGAAGGACGCGATCGTCTCCCCCGACTCCGCGGACCCGGGAGCGAAGGGGGCGCCCATCATGCTCATGGACCCATCCTGCCACGCCACACCGTGCCCGCGACCGGCCGCCACCGCCGGACTACTCTGGTCGGGTGAGCACACAGCGGGTCTTCGTCGCGCGTCTGGCCGGATGCGCCGTCTTCGATCCGTCCGGCGACCGGCTCGGCAAGGTCCGTGACGTCGTGGTCATCTACCGCGCCGACGACGCACCCCGGGTGGTCGGCCTCGTCGTCGAGATCCCGGGCCGCCGCCACGTGTTCGTCTCGATCGGCCGGGTCACCACGATCGACACCGGACAGGTCATCACGACGGGGCTGATCAACGTCCGCCGCTTCCAGCAGCGCGGCGGCGAGGTGCGCGTGCTCGCCGAGATGGTGGGTCGCAGGGTCACCTTCACCGACGGCTCCGGGACGGCGGTCATCGAGGACGTGGCGATCGAGCGCAACCGGCTCGGCGAGTGGGAGATCGGTCAGCTGTTCCTGCGCAAGCCGAAGACGGGCGCCTCCCCGTTCTCGAAGGGCCCGACCGCGTTCGCTCACTGGAACGACGTGCACGAGCGGCAGAAGCCGGGCGAGTCGCAGTCGGCCGAGCACCTCGTCGCCAGCTACGCCGATCTGCGCCCCGCCGACCTCGCGAACACGCTGCTCGACCTGCCCGAGGAGCGCCTGCTGGAGGTCGCCGAGGAGCTCCCCGACGATCGCCTGGCCGACGCGCTCGAGGAGATGCCCGAGGAGGAGCAGGTGCACATCCTCGAGGCCCTGGGCGACGAACGCGCCGCCGACATCCTCGACCACATGGAGCCCGACGACGCCGCCGACCTCCTGGGTCAGCTCCCCGAGGAGCGTCTGGAGGAGCTCCTGGACCTGATGGAGCCCGAGGAGGCCGAGGACGTGCGTGCGCTGCTGCAGTACGGCCCCGACACCGCGGGCGGGCTCATGACGCCGGAGCCGATCGTGCTCTCCGCCGACGCCACGGTCGCCGAGGCGCTGGCCCTCATCCGCCGGCACGAGCTGCATCCGGCTCTCGCAGCATCCGTTTTCATCACCCTGCCGCCGTACGAGACACCGACCGGGCGCCTGCTGGGCGTGGTGCACTTCCAGCGGATGCTGCGCTACCCGCCGCACGAGAGACTGGGCGCGATCATCGACGACGGCCTGGAGCCGGTGCCCGCGAACGCGCCGGCCACCGAGGTCGCGCGCCTGCTGGCCAGCTACAACCTCGTCTCGCTGCCCGTGGTCGACCGCGCCCAGCACCTGGTCGGCGCCGTCTCGATCGACGACGTGCTCGACTACCTGCTGCCCGACGACTGGCGCACGGCCGACGACACCGTCCCCGCCCCGACGGAGACGCGCTGATGGCGCGGGCCCGACGACGGCCCGCCCTGGACGCGCCCCGCGGCCGTTCCGGCATGCTCGGCCGTCCCCCGCAGCCCTCGCGCGACCGCTTCGGGCGGTTCACGGAGTGGATCGCGCGGGCGATGGGCACGCCGTGGTTCCTGCTCGGGCTCAGCGCGTTCTGCATCCTCTGGCTCGTCTGGAACACCATGCTGCCGGCCGGATGGCGGTTCGACTCCGCGGACAACGGCTTCACGGCGCTGACCCTCGTGCTCTCGCTGCAGGCGTCCTACGCCGCGCCGCTGATCCTGTTGGCGCAGAACCGGCAGGACGACCGCGACCGTGTGCAGATCGAGCAGGACCGGCAGCGCGCCGAGCGCAACCTCGCCGACACCGAGTACCTCGCCCGCGAGATCGTCGCGCTGCGCCTGGCCCTGAACGAGGTCTCCAGCGAAGTCATCACGCGTGACGTGCTGCGCGACGAGCTGCGGGCGCTCGCGGAGGATCTGCAGGCCCGCGCCTCGGGCGAGTCCGAGGACGAGATCGCCGAACGCGAGGAGCGACGCCGCAAGGCGGAGCGCCGCGAGAAGGCGGAGCGGGATGCGCGTGAGCGCTGACCTGACCGCCCGGGTCACGGACGCGGTCGGCCGGGTCGTCGACCCGGAGCTGCGGCGCCCGATCGGCGAGCTCGGCATGGTGGGCGCGGTCGAGGCCGCCGGGGGCGCGGTGCGCGTCGAGGTCCGCCTGACCGTCGTCGGGTGCCCGGCCGCCGACCGCATCGAGCACGACGTCCGCGAGGCCGCCGCGCGGGTCGCGGGGGTGGAGGCGGTCGAGGTCGCTCTGG
>JASGDW010000031.1:0-10754 GCA_047606965.1 Microbacterium sp. | reverse complement strand
GTACGAGAAACTCGGCATCCCCGAGGCGGAGCGCGCGCGCCTGGTCGCCGGCGTCGCCGCCCAGTATGAGTCCGAGGTGGTCTACCACCAGATCCAGGAGGACCTGGAGCGGCAGGGCGTCATCTTCATGGACACCGACACGGCTCTCAAGGAGCACCCGGAGTTCTTCGAGGAGTACTTCGGCACCGTCATCCCCGCCGGCGACAACAAGTTCGCGGCGCTGAACACGGCGGTGTGGTCGGGCGGGTCGTTCGTGTACGTGCCCAAGGGCGTGCACGTCGACATCCCGCTGCAGGCGTACTTCCGCATCAACACCGAGAACATGGGCCAGTTCGAGCGGACGCTGATCATCGCCGACGAGGGCTCCTACGTCCACTACATCGAGGGCTGCACCGCTCCGATCTACAAGAGCGACTCGTTGCACTCGGCGGTGGTCGAGATCATCGTGAAGAAGGACGCCCGCGTCCGGTACACGACGATCCAGAACTGGTCGAACAACGTCTACAACCTGGTGACCAAGCGCGCCGTGGCGCACGAGGGCGCGACGATGGAGTGGGTCGACGGGAACATCGGCTCCAAGGTGACGATGAAGTACCCGTCGATCTATCTGGTGGGCGAGCGGGCCAGGGGCGAGACGCTGTCGGTCGCGTTCGCCGGACCCGGCCAGCATCAGGACGCGGGCGCGAAGATGATCCACATGGCGCCGTACACGCAGTCCTCGATCGTCTCCAAGTCGATCGCCCGGGGCGGCGGCCGGGCCGGCTACCGCGGCGAGGTCCGCGTCGACGAGGGCGCCCACCACGCCGCCAACACGGTGCGCTGCGACGCGCTGCTGGTCGACACGATCTCCCGCTCCGACACCTATCCGGCCATCGACATCCGGGTCGACGACGTGCAGCTGGGGCACGAGGCCACGGTCTCCAAGGTCAGCGAGGAGCAGCTTTTCTACCTCATGAGCCGCGGCCTCGCCGAGGATGAGGCGATGGCGATGATCGTGCGCGGGTTCATCGAGCCGATCGCGCGCGAGCTGCCGATGGAGTACGCCCTCGAGCTCAACAAGCTCATCGAGATGGGCATGGAAGGCAGCGTCGGATGATCATCGTCCCCATGACGATCGGAGCCGTCGGCTGATGAGCTCCGCCACCACGGCCCCCGGTGACACCGAGAGGGGCCACGTCGACCCTGCCGCCGCCTTCGTGCCGGTGCAGACCCGTTCCGAGCGGCCCACCTCCTTCGACCCGGCCGACTTCGGCCGGCCGACCGGTCGAGAGGTCAACTGGAAGCACACCCCGATCGAGCGGATCGCGCCGCTCGTGGACGCCGACGCCGCCCACGACGACGACGCGCTGGTGACCCTCGTCACCGGCCACGAGCGGCTGGAGACCGGGCGGCTCGCGGCCGGGGAGACGCCCCGCGGCGAGGTGTTCGTCCCCGAGGACGTCGTCGCGGCCGCCGTCTGGCAGCACGACCGCGGCGCGAGCCTGCTGCGGGTGCCCGCCGGCGTCGAGCTCGCCGAGCCGGTCGTGGTCCAGGTGCACGGCCGCCCCGGCACCGCCTTCGCGCACCTGGTCGTCGAGGCGCAGCCGAACTCGCGAGCCACCATCGTGCTGCGCCACGACGGGGAGACCCACCTGGGGCAGAACGTCGAGATCATCGTCCGCGAGGGCGCCGCTCTCACGCTCGTCTCGGTGCAGAGGTGGGGGCAGAACGCCGTCCACCTCGCCTCCCACCAGGCGCGCGTCGAGCGCTCGGCCGCGCTCACGCACGTCGTGGTCAGCCTCGGGGGCGGCGTCGTGCGCATCAACCCCTCGGTCGATCTCGCCGGTGCCGGCGCGGAGGGACGCCTGTTCGGCCTCGCCTTCGCGGACGCCGGGCAGCACCTCGAGAGCCAGGTCTACCTGCACCACGAGGGCCCGCACACCGTCGGCGACGTGCTGTACAAGGCCGCGCTGCAGGGGGCGTCGGCGCGCACCGTGTGGATCGGGGACGTGCTCATCGGGCCGGACGCCGTGGGCACCGACTCGTACGAGGCCAACCGCAACCTGGTGCTGACCGAGGGAGCGCGGGCCGACTCGATCCCGAACCTGGAGATCGAGACCGGCGACATCGTCGGTGCCGGACACGCCAGCGCCACCGGCCGGTTCGACGACGAGCAGCTGTTCTACCTGCAGGCCCGGGGCATCCCCGAGGACGAGGCGCGGCGGCTGGTCGTGCTCGGCTTCCTCAGCGAGATCGCGCAGAAGACCGGCATCCCCGAACTGGAGGACGAGCTCGTCGAAGCCATCGAGCGCGAGCTCGAGGAAGGAGCCGCAGGGTGAGCGCGAGCCGCGTCTGCGCCGTGAGCGAGCTGGTGCAGGACGAGGCCCACCGGGTCGAGGTCGACGGCGTCGCCATCGCCGTGGTGCTCGACTCCAACGGCGACGTCCACGCGATCGGCGATGTGTGCACCCACGGCGACATCTCGCTCTCGGACGGGTTCGTCGAGGGCGAGACCATCGAGTGCTGGGCCCACGGCTCGGCCTTCTCACTGCTCACCGGGCACCCCCTGAACCTGCCGGCCTACGAGCCGGTCCCTGTTTTCGAGGTCACGATCGACGGCGACGACGTGCTGATCGACCCCGCCATCACGAAGGAAGTCTGAACATGTCCGTCCTGGAGATCCGCGACCTGCACGTGACGGTCGAGACGGAGGAGGGCACGACCGCCATCCTCAACGGTCTGGACCTGACGGTGCGCACCGGGGAGACGCACGCCATCATGGGGCCGAACGGCTCCGGCAAGTCGACGCTCGCGTACACGATCGCCGGCCACCCCAAGTACACCGTCACCGGCGGCTCCATCGCGCTCGACGGCGAGGACGTGCTCGCGATGAGCGTCGACGAGCGCGCCCGCGCCGGGCTGTTCCTCGCGATGCAGTACCCGGTGGAGATCCCCGGCGTCACCGTGACGAACTTCCTGCGGACCGCGAAGACCGCGCTCGACGGCGAGGCGCCCGCCATCCGCACCTGGACCAAAGAGGTCAAGGCCGCCATGAAGGAGCTGCGCATGGACCCCAGGTTCGCGCAGCGCAACGTCAACGAGGGCTTCTCCGGCGGTGAGAAGAAACGGCACGAGATCCTGCAGCTCGAGCTGCTCAAGCCCAAGATCGCCGTGCTCGACGAGACCGACTCGGGCCTCGACGTCGATGCGCTGAAGATCGTCTCCGAAGGGGTCAACCGCGCCAAGGCGGCCACTGACCTCGGCGTGCTGCTGATCACGCACTACACCCGCATCCTGCGCTACATCCGTCCCCAGTTCGTGCACGTGATGGTCAAGGGCAAGATCGTCGAGGAGGGCGGCCCCGAGCTCGCCGAGCAGCTCGAGAACGAGGGCTACGACCGGTTCCTGCCCGCCGATGCCGCGCTGGACGCGTAGGATCCCGGTATGACCGCGACTCTCACCCCGGAGAAGTTCGACGAGGTCACCGAGGCGCTCAAAGACGTCATGGACCCCGAGCTGGGGATCAACGTCGTCGATCTGGGCCTGATCTACGACCTCGCCTGGGACGACGAGAACGACGCCCTGGTCATCCACATGACGCTCACCAGCGCCGGCTGCCCGCTGACCGACGTGCTCGAGGAGCAGACCGGCCAGGCGCTGGACGGCGTGGTGGAGCGGTTCCGCATCAACTGGGTGTGGATGCCGCCGTGGGGTCCGGAGCGCATCACCGACGACGGTCGCGACATGATGCGCGCCCTCGGCTTCGCGATCTGAGTCGCACGTCGAGGGTCTTCGCGCCGCGCTCGGTGCCTCCCTCGCCGCTCACGCGACGCGGGCGATGATCTCGCCGTGCAGCACGGAGAACCATCCGTCGTCGCTGGCCGCCCATCCCTTCCAGGCGTCGCTGATCGCCCGAAGGTCGGCCTGGGTGGCGTCTCCGGAGGCCGTGAGCTGCCGACCGATCGCGGACGTGAGGATGCGGTCGGCCCACATGCCGCCCCACCAGGCTCTTTCCTCGGGGGAGGCGTAGCACCAGGTGCTGGACGTGGCGGTGACATCCGTGAGCCCGGCTGTGCGAGCCCAGGAGAGGAGTCGGCGGCCGGCGTCGGGCTCGCCGCCGTTGGCTCGAGCCGCAGCGCGGTAGAGGTCGAGCCAGTCGTCGAGCGCAGGGATCTGAGGCCACCAGCAGAATCCGGCGTAGTCGCTGTCTCGAACGGCGACGATGCCGCCCGGTCGTGTCACGCGGGCCATCTCACGAAGCGCCCGCACGGGATCCGCGACGTGCTGCAGAACCTGATGCGCATGGACGACATCGAAGGCGTCGTCCTCGAACGGGAGCGCGTGGACGTCGCCGACCCGGAAGTCCACATTGGCGGCATCCCGCTCCGAGGCGGTCGCGCGGGCGAGAGCCAGCTCGTCCGCCCCGATCTCGGTGGCCGTGACGTGCGAGACCAGCTGCGCGAGGTCTGCGGTGATGGTCCCGGGTCCGGCCCCGACGTCGAGCAGTCGATCCGTGGGCTTCAGCAGCGGAAGCAGGTGGGCGGCCGAGTTCTGAGCCGTGCGCCAACGGTGCGAGCGCAGGACCGAATCGTGGTGACCGTGGGTGTAGACAGCCATGAGGCCTCTTTCGGGGTGAGCGATGTTCCACCGCCATACTCTCGCGGAACGAGGCCCGACGGGGTGTGGATGCCGCCTGACGGATAACCTCGACGGGTGAGCATCGAGCCGCTGCGGGCACTCCCGATCGAGCAGCTGCGCCGCCGACGCAGCGTCAAGTGGCGCGCTTACCCGGAGGACGTGCTGCCGCTGTTCGTCGCGGAGACCGACTATCCGCTCGCGCCCGCCGTGACGCGGGTGCTCGCCGACGCCCTCGCTCTCGGCGACACCGGCTATACGCCCGGCGACCCCGGCATAGGGGAGGCGTACGCGGGGTTCGCACGGCGTCGGTTCGGCTGGGAGGTCGACCCCGCAGGCATCCGCACGACCGGCGACGTCATCATGGGCGTCGTCGAGCTGCTGCGGCGCGTCATCCGCCCCGGAGACCGCGTCATCGTCACCCCGCCGGTCTACCCGCCGTTCTTCGAGGCCGTCCCGGAGGCGGGCGGCGTCGTCGACCCGGTTCCCCTGATCGAGACGGAGGCCGGGTTCGAGCTCGACCTGCCGGGCATCGAGGCGGCGTTCGCCGGCGGCGCCCGTGCGATCCTGCTGTGCAACCCCCACAATCCCACCGGCACCGTCCACTCCGCCCAGGCGCTGCGCGCGCTCGCCGAGGTCGCCGCGGGGTTCGGCGCGGCGGTGATCAGCGACGAGATCCATGCGCCGCTGGCAGGTCGCGGCTTCACGCCGTTCCTGGCGGCCTCGGCGGTCGCGGGCCGCATCGGCTACACGGTGACCTCGGCCAGCAAGGCCTTCAACCTCGCCGGGCTCAAGTGCGCGCTGATGGTCACCGCGCACGACTCGACCGCGGCCGTCGTGGCGGGGCTGCCCGACGAGGTGCGGTGGCGCACCGGTCTGTTCGGCGCCCTCGCCGGCACGGCGGCGTTCGGGGCCGGCAGCGACGCCTGGCTCGATGCGCTTCTGGCCGCGGTCGCCGCGAACCATCGGCTGCTGGTGGAGCTGCTCGCCGCACACGTGCCGGGCGCACGCTTCCGCATCCCGGATGCCGGCTACCTCGCGTGGGTCGACCTGTCGGCGCTGGGCTGGGGGCGCGACCCCGCCGGCAGGATCCTGCGCGAGGCGCGGGTCGCCCTGCATCGCGGACCCCAGTTCGGCCAGGGGGGCGAGGGGCGCGTGCGCATCAACGTCGGCTGCGCGCCCGAGGTGCTGAGCGAGGCCGTGCGGCGCATCGGCGCGCTGCTGTGACGCGCTCACGTTGATCGTTGATAGAGGTAAGGCTATCCTCATAGTGTGACGACCTCCCGTGCCGCCCGCTCCGCCTACCACCCCTACATCGCCCAGGTGACCCGTGTGCGGCGCCTGAGCCCGCACTTCGTGCGGATCACCTTCGGCGGTGAGGACCTCGAGCACTTCGGCGTCGCCGGACCGGATCAGCGCATCAAGGTGATCCTGCCGCACGCCGACGGGGGCTTCGCCGATCTCGGCCAGCATGGTGACGGCGGCGACTGGTACGAGCGGTGGCGCGCCCTGCCCGCCGCCGAGCGCAACCCGTTCCGCACCTACACGGTGCGCGGCATCGACCGTGCCTCGCGCCGGATCGACGTCGACTTCGTCGTGCACGGCGACGAGGGGCCCGCCGGCGCCTGGGCCGCGCGGGCAGCGGAGGGCCAGCAGCTGCTGCTGGTCGGACTGGACGAGCGGGGCGACGGGGCCCGCTTCGGATTCGACTGGCACCCCGGCACGGCGCGGCGGCTCCTGCTCGCCGGCGACGAGACCGCGGCGCCCGCGATCTGCGCGATCCTCGAGACGCTCGGCGCCGAGCACGACGTCGACGCCTTCATCGAAGTGCCCGGCGCGGACGATGCGCTGGCGATCGACGCGTCGCACGCCCGTGTGCGCTGGATCGAGCGCGGCGAGCGCGACCACGGCGCCGCCCTCATCGACGCGGTCACGGCCTGGGCCGCCACGGCGGTCGACACGCTCGCCGCCGCAGCGGCGCCCCGCCCCCAGGAGCTCGAGGAGGTCGACGTCGACAGCGAGCTGCTGTGGGACAGCCCGGCCGACGCGGACGGCGAGTTCTACGCGTGGATCGCGGGCGAGTCTGCCACGGTCAAGACGCTTCGCCGCCTGCTGGTGCAGGGTCACGGCGTCGACCGGAAGCGGGTCGCCTTCATGGGCTACTGGCGCGCAGGACAGTCGGAACGGATGGAATGACGCGCGCGTCGCGCCGCCGTCGCGCCCGGATGGTGTTCGCGGCGGTCCTCGTGCTGCTGGCGGTCATGATCGTGCTCAGTCTCATGGTCGGGGCCCGCGCCATCGCGCCGTCGGTCGTCGTCGACGCGCTGCTGCGCTTCGACGCGGCATCCACCGACCACATCGTCGTGGTCACCCAGCGCGTCCCGCGCACCGTGATCGGCGTCGTCGCCGGCGCCGCCCTCGCGCTGGCCGGCACCCTCATGCAGGGGCTCACCCGCAACCCGCTCGCCGATCCGGGGCTGCTCGGCGTCAACGCCGGCGCCTCGGTGGCGGTGCTCGTCGCCATCACGTTCTTCGGGTTGACGAACCCGAGCGCGTTCGTCTGGTTCGCGTTCGCGGGCGCGGCCGTCGCGGCGGTCGCGGTCGCGGTGATCGGCGCCCGGGGCCCGGAGGGGGCGAACCCCGCCAAGCTCGCGCTGACCGGAGCGGCCGTCACCGCGGGCCTCACCGCCGTCTCCACGCTCATCCTCGTCACCTCGATCCTCACCTACGACGTCTATCGCTACTGGCAGGCCGGGGGGCTCACCTCCCGCGGCCTGGACTCGGTCGCCGTCGTCGCCCTGCCGCTGCTCGCAGGCGCCGTCCTCGCGGTCGCGTGTGCGCGGGGCCTCGACCTGCTCGCCCTGGGGGAGGAGAGTGCGACCGCGCTGGGCCATCACGTCGCCCGCACGCGGTGGCTCGGCATCCTGGCCGCCGTGCTGCTGTGCGGCGGCGCCACGGCGATCGCCGGCCCGATCGTGTTCGTCGGCCTCGTCGTGCCGCATGCGCTGCGCCCGCTGGTCGGCACCGAGCACCGGTGGCTGATGCTCGTGGGCGCTCCGGCGGGCGCCGCGCTGCTGGTGTGCGCCGACGTCGTCGGACGGGTGATCGCCCCTCCCGGGGAGGTTCAGGCCGGCCTGGTCGTCGCGTTCGTGGGAGCCCCGATGCTGATCTGGCTCGTCCTGCGGAAGGGGCGGGTGCTGCTGTGAGCACGCTGTCGACGCCCGCGGACGCCGTGGCCGGATCGGTCGCGCACGTCCGCGCGCGGGTGCGCCGACGACGGCGCACCGTCGTGACGGGCGCGCTGATCGCGGTGCTGCTGGTCGCGGTCGTGGCGCTCTCGATCGGCGACTATCCGCTGGCGCCCGTCGATCTGTGGCGCACGCTGTGGGGTGGCGGGCAACGACTGGAGAACTACGTCGTGTTCCAGGTGCGGATGCCGCGGCTCACGATGGCGCTGCTGGCCGGGGCCTGCCTGGGGGTCGCCGGCGCTCTGCTGCAGTCGCTGCTGGGCAACCCGCTGGCCAGCCCCGACCTGCTGGGCATCAGCGGCGGCGCGGGCGTGGCCGCCGTGTTCATGCTGCTGGTCGTCGGCGTGACCGGTCCGGCGCTGGCCGCCGCCGCGTTCGTCGGCGGCCTCGCCGTCGCGGCCTTCCTGCTGCTGGCGGGGCATCGCCGCGCCGACGGCGGCTTCCGCCTGATCATGGCGGGAGTCGGGGTCGCGTTCCTCTGCGCCTCGATCACGGGGTACCTGATGGTGCGCGCCAAGCTGCAGCTCGCGCAGGACGCGCTGGTGTGGCTCACCGGCAGCCTGTCGGCGACACCGTGGTGGAACGTGCTCACGGTGCTCGTCGTCGCGGTGGTCGCGGTGCCGGCGATCGCGGTGTGCGCGCGATGGCTGCCGATCGTGCAGATGGGCGAGGCGACCGCCGCCTCCCTCGGGGTGCGCGGAGGCACGGTGCGCCTGACCGCCGTGATCGTGTCGGTGCTGCTGGTGGCCGTCACCTGCGCGTTCACCGGGCCGATCTCGTTCATCTCGCTGTGCGCCCCCGCGATCGCCCGTCCGCTGCTCGGTCACGGGGCCATCGGGCTCGGCACGAGCGCCGCGGTCGGAGCCGTGCTGCTGTCCGGCGCCGACCTCGTCGCGCAGTTCGCGATCCCCGGGCACTCGGTCCCGGTCGGCGTCGTCACCGGGGCGCTGGGCGCCGTGTTCCTGCTCTGGCTGCTGGCCACCTCGAAAGGACGACACCTGTGACCGTCATCGCGCCGCCGCGTCTGAGCGTGCACGGCCTCGCCGTCGGCTATCCCGGCCGCCCGGTCATCGAGGGCCTCGACCTCGCCTTCGCGCCCGGCCGCGTCACCGCCGTGATCGGGGCCAACGCCTGCGGCAAGTCCACGCTGCTCGGCGCCCTCGCACGTCTGCTGACCCCCGCGGCCGGCCGCGTCGAGCTCGACGGGGCGGACGTCGCCTCCCTCTCGCGCCGTCGGTTCGCGCAGCAGGTGGGCCTGCTGCCGCAGCAGCCGACCGCGCCGGACGGCCTCACCGTCGCCGAGCTGGTCTCGCGCGGCCGGCACCCGCACCGCGGGGTGTTCGCGCGCTGGAGCGCCCTCGACAGCGCCCGCGTGGACGAGGCGATGGCCACGACCGGCGTCGCGGCCCTCGCCGACCGACCGGTCGGCGACCTCTCCGGCGGCCAGCGCCAGCGGGTATGGATCGCGATGGCGCTCGCCCAGGAGCCCCGCATCCTGCTGCTCGACGAGCCCACGACCTTCCTCGATCTCAGCCACCAGATCGAGGTCCTCGACCTCATGCGCGAGCTCAACCGCACCGCGGGAACCACGATCATCGCGGTGCTGCACGAGCTGAACCTCGCCGCCCGGTACGCGGACGACCTCGTCGTCATGTCCGCGGGCCGCGTGATCGCGCAGGGCGCGCCCGCCGAGGTCCTCACCCGCGAGGTGGTCGCCACCGCGTTCGACCTCGACGCGCTGGTCATGCCCGACCCGCTCACCCAGACCCCCCTCGTCATCCCCGTCCCCGGCGGCGCCCGCGCCGCGGGGGACGAGGGATGACATCCCTCTCACGAAAGGAACACACAGCAATGTCCCGACACACCTTCCGGTGGCGCGCCGTGGCCGCGCTGGCCGTCGCCGGCGCCCTGGCGCTCACGGGCTGCGCCGGCAGCGGCTCGTCCTCGTCCTCCTCAGACTCGGACGCCGAGGGCGCCTTCCCGGTGACCTTCGAGCACATCTACGGCGAGACCACGATCGAGTCCCAGCCCGAGCGCGTCGCCACCTGGGGCTGGGGCGCCACGGATGCCGCGCTCGCCCTCGGCGTGACGCCGGTCGCGATCCCCAACGACACCTACGGCGCGCCCGAGACCGGCATCACGCCGTGGATCCAGGAGGCGCTCGACGAGCTCGGCGGCGACGAGCCCGTGCTTCTGGACGCATCCGGCGACCTGCCGATCGAAGCGATCCTGGCGACCGACCCCGACGTGCTGATCGCCTCGTACTCGGGCATCACCCAGGACGAGTACGACCAGCTGACCGCCGCCGGCGTCGCGGTCGTGGCACCGGCCGAGGGCCTGTGGGAGACGCCGTGGCGCGACGTCATCACCGACACCGGCAAGGCGCTGGGGCTGGAGGACGAGGCGGCCGCGCTGATCGACGACCTCGACGGCCAGATCGCCGACGCCGCCGCCGAGCACCCGGAGTTCGAGGGCACGACGATCGCGTTCGCCGCGGACGACATCGACACGTTCTACCTCTACCTGCCCGCCGACGCACGGGTCGAGATCCTTGAGGACCTCGGGTTCACGAGCGCGCCGTCGGTCGAGGCGTTGGACACCGGGGATGCGACGTTCTACACGATCGTCAGCGAGGAGAACCTCGACCAGATCGACGCTGACGTCATCTTCGTCTACGCCGCGGACGAGGACGCGCTGAACACGTTCCTCACCTCGACGCGCACCAGCGTCATCCCCGCGGTGAAGACCGGTGCGGTCGCATCGATCGTCGGCAACGTCGACAGCGACGCGGTCTCTCCCACGGCGCTGACCATCCCGTACATCCTCCCGACCCTGGTCGACGAGCTCGCCGAGGCGACCGCCAAGGCCCAGAGCTGATCGACGGACCGGTCC